>NZ_JBFUKN010000067.1:0-34321 GCF_056400845.1 Mycobacterium sp. P4_H6
GTCGGCGATCGTGTCGCACAACTTGATCTTGTCGGCGATCGTGTCGCACAACTTGATCTTCCAGTCCGTGATCCGGGTGTCGATCAGCTCAATCGACGGTGCGAACGCCGCCGTGGCCGCCAGCACGTCATCCTCGGTACACCCCGCCCCGGGCAGATCATCGGCCAGGATGAAACCCACCTCGACCTCCACCCGCGGATACAGAAACCGGCCCGCCGCAACCGGTTTGTCCTCGAAAACCTCCATATCGGCGAGCAGATGACCGTAATCGGGCTCATCGACGCCCATCATCTTCTGCATCGCCTCAGACGACAGCCCCACCTTGTGCCCGATCACCCGCGCACCCTCAGCGACCCGCTGCCGAATATTGATCAACTGAATCTCATAAGCATCGACCACATCGATATCGCCATACCGATCCGTCAACGGGGTCGTCGGCACCCGACTACGCTCGGCCTGAGCCAGGTCGGCAGCGAGCTCGTCACGGACCTGCACGGGTAACACGGCGCCACCTCTCCAAAACCGTTGCGCCAAACCAGTGGGGCCGGCGATGGCACAATTGTGCCGCCGCCGACGGCAACATCCACTGCGGCGTCCACTCACCGGAAGTCTCGCAGTTCACATTGGCGGAAGCATCCCGCTCTCCGGCACCGGCGGTGGTGCTGTCGCCACGGTCGTGTGAAATGAAACTATGACTGTCGACTACCGAGAGACCCAGCGTGAAGTCAGCACACCATCCGGTGTCCTGCGTTACCACGAGACCGGCGACGGCCCTCCTCTGCTGCTGTTGCACGGCTCCGGTCCGGGCGTGACGGGCTGGCGAAACTATCGCGGCAACCTCGGGTTCTTCGCCGAGCATTTCCGCTGCCTGGTGCTGGAATTCCCCGGCTTCGGCGTCAGCGACGACTTCGGTGGCCACCCGATGCTGGACGCGCAGGGCGCTGCCGTGCAGTTCGTGGATGCGCTCGGCCTACAGAAAGTCGACGTGATCGGCAACTCCATGGGAGGCGGGGTCGGCATCAACTTCGCCACTCACCACCCCGACCGGGTCGGCAAGCTGGTCACCATCGGCGGCATCGGCACCAACATATTCAGCCCCGGGCCAAGTGAGGGAATCCGACTACTTCAGGAATTCACCGAGGAACCGACCCGGCAGAGGCTGATCGATTGGCTACGCTCCATGGTTTACAGCGAAGCGCTGGTGACCGAAGAACTGATCGCCGAACGCTGGGAGCTGGCCACCGACCCCGAAACACTCGCCGCGGCACGGCGCATGTACGGCAAGGCCGCCTTCGCGGCGATGATGGAAATGATGCGCAACACCGACTTCCCGCTGCCATGGTCGACCATGCACAAAGTCGCTGCTCCGACGTTGTTGACGTGGGGACGCGATGATCGGGTGAGCCCGTTGGATATGGCGCTGATACCGATGCGGACCATCCCCAACGCCGAACTGCATGTGTTCCCGAATTGCGGGCACTGGGTGATGATCGAAGCCAAGGCGGCGTTCGAGCGGACTGTGCTCGCTTTCCTCACTGAGAGCGATGCATGAAACGTCGATAGCCCAGGAACCGCAGCGCGTACCGCGGCAGCATCCTGGCCGGCACCGAAGCGGGCCAGGATTCCGAGCGGAAGTACGCGTCTGAGCCACCATCGACGAACACCACGCTGCCGCAAAGGAAATCCGCGGCATCGGAAAGCATGAACACCATCCAGTCGGCGAGCTGACCGGCGTCTCCGTAGTCGCCGACCGGAACCGGGAAAGCGCCTATTGCCTTGGCCTCCGACGGATTGGCCAGTTGCTCGGCCAGCAGCGGCGTCATGACTGCCCCCGGCGCGAGCGCGTTGAGCCGGATGCCGGCACCCGCCCACTCCGGTGTGACCGCGTGCCGCCGCACCCAGCGGGATACCGCAATTTTCGACGCGGCGTAGATCATCGGCGACGATCGTTTGCCGAACCAGCGGACCGCCCGCAGCGCCCTTTCCGCATCACCGTCCAGCAGTGCCCGCACCGCGCGCCGTGGGACGGCAGGCGTGGTGGTCGTCGAGTTACTGGAAACCACCACAACCTTGGCCCGCCCGGATCGGGCTAAGGCGGGCTGTAGTGCGGTCAGCAGGGTGACAACCCCAAAGTAGTTGACCTGAACTATCAGTCGATCTCGGCCTGCAATCGGCCCCAAACCCGCGGCGAGCACCGCACCGTCCAAGACGCCTCCACACTGCTCGACCACGGCGGCGGCGGCAACGGCGCGTCCGGTGTCGGTGGACAGGTCGGCCACCACATCGGCGTCCTTGACGTCGACGCCGATCACGCGGTGGCCCGAACTGCGCAACCGCTCCGCCGCGGCCTGCCCCATGCCCGAAGCCGAACCCGTCACGAGAAAGGTAGCCACCATCCCTCCCTCACGAATTCTTGAGCAGGCTGAAGCCCTTGTATCCGGCGTCGGCGACCTCGGCGCAAATGTCGAGATAGACCGCGAAACCGCCGATGAACAACATGAAGACGCGCGGTTTACCGGGCACGTTCGCGCCCATGTACCACGAGTTCGCCTTGGGGAACAGCGTCCCGTCGGCCCGTCGGTTACATTCGGCGACCCAGTCGTCCACCGCATCGGTGGTCGCTTCGATAGCGCTCAGGCCGTGCTCATCGAGGTAGTCGATCGCATCGGAGATCCAATTGATGTGTGCCTCGGCGTGCAGCACCATGTTGGCCAACACCGCCGGCGCACCCGGGCCGGAAACCAGGAACAGGTTGGGGAATCCGTCGACTCCGAGCCCCAGGTAGGTCCGCGGGCCATCGGCCCAGTCGTCGATCAGCTTCCGCCCGTCACGGCCCACGATGTCGATCTTGGCCAGCGTCCCGGTCATGGCATCGAAACCGGTGGCCAGCACGATCGCGTCGACTACGTAATGGTCTTCGGAGCTGTTGATCCCGGTCGCATCGATCGACTCGATCGGTGTTTTGCGTACACTCACCAGTTCTACGTTGTCGCGATTGTACGTCTCGAAGTAGTTGGTGTCGGTGCAGATCCGCTTGGTGCCGATCGGGTGATCGATGGGGATCAGCAGGTCGGCGACGTCGGGATCGTCGATGACGGCGCGTACTTTTTCCTCGTAGAACTTGCGGGCTTCGTCATTGGCGTCCATGTCGATCATCTGATCGGCGAAGGTCTTCGAGAACAGCACACCGCCCAACTGCCAGCGCTTTTCGAATGCTGCGCGGCGTTCCTCCGGGCTGGCTTCCATCGTCATCTTGGGATGTGCCACGTGCGGTGACCCGCCGCCGCTGCGCCACGACATTCGTCGCCGCTCGGCGTAGGTGTCCTTCGCATGCTTGATTTCGTCGAGATCGAGCGTGCGGTTGCCTGCCGGCACGCTGTAGTTCGGGGTGCGCTGGAACACGTAGAGCTGTGCGGCCTGTTCGGCGATGATCGGGATCGATTGAATGCCTGAGGAACCGGTACCGATCACGGCCACCCGTTTACCGGTGAAGTCGACGCCCTCGTGCGGCCAGTGCGCGGTGTGGTACACCTCGCCACCAAAACTGTCGAGGCCGTTGATGTTCGGGGTCAACGGCGAAGACAGCGGCCCGGTGGCCATCACCACAAAACGCGACCGGACCTTCTCACCGCCCTCGGTGGTCACCGTCCACAACAGCGCGTCTTCATCGAAGACCGCCGACGAGACTCTCGTGTCAAAGGTGATTCCGCTGCGCAGATCCAGGCGGTCCGCGACCCACTTGATGTAGGAAAGTATTTCGGGTTGCGTGGCGTACTTCTCCGTCCACGTCCACTCCCGCTGGAGTTCGTCGGAGAACGAGTAGCAGTAGTCCAGGCTCTCCACATCGCATCGCGCGCCCGGGTACCGGTTGAAATACCAGGTTCCGCCCACCTCGGGTGCGGCTTCGAAGACCCGCACCGACCGTCCCTGATGGCGGAACTTGTGCAGGGCGTACAGGCCGCCGAAGCCGGCACCAACCACAACAACGTCGACAGTGTCCTGAGTCGCACTCACATCAGGAACGGTAGAAGCTGCGTACTCACCGGGCCCGTTCACATCCCGTTGACCGGTCACCGGAATTTCGTCCCGGCCACTGGCAGCGCAACTCCATAACCGTGCGGTGCTCGGCCACACTGCAGTCCATGAGCGACGTCGACACCGGCAGCCGCCCCCCGGCTTCCCCCCGAGCAGTTCCTTTGACCGTCACTGAAGTGATCGAAGAAAGTCGAGACGCGAGATCACTTGTCTTCGCGGTGCCCGGCGAACACCAAGAGCAATTCGGGTATCGGCCCGGTCAGTTCCTGACCCTGCGCATCCCGAGCGACGAGACCGGATCGGTGGCGCGCTGCTACTCCCTGGCGAGCTCACCGCACACCAGCGATGCCCCAAAGGTCACCGTCAAGCGCACCGATGGCGGGTACGGGTCGAACTGGCTGTGCGACAACGTCTCCGTGGGTGACACGATCGAATCGTTGCCACCCTCGGGAGTGTTCACGCCACACGACCTGCACGGTGACTTCCTGCTGTGGGCCGCCGGGAGCGGCATCACACCCGTCATGTCGATTCTCAAGTCCGTGCTCGCGGTCGGGACCGGCCGGGTCGTGCTCTGTTACGCCAATCGCGACGAGGCATCGGTCATCTTCGCGACCGAATTGCGTGAACTGGCGGCGCGTTATGCAGGCCGTCTCACCGTGCTGCATTGGCTGGAGTCGATCCAAGGTCTGCCCACCCTCGCGCAACTGAGCAATTTCGCCTTGCTGTACTCGGGCTACCACTCGTTCATCTGCGGGCCCGCACGGTTCATGTCAGTCGTCAAGGAAACACTGACTGCGGCCGGAATCCCGCGCGAACACATCCATCTGGAGGTGTTCCAGTCACTGGACGGCGATCCGTTCGCCGAAGTGGTGATCGAAGACCTGCCGTCCGACGGCCAAGCAGCCGACGCCGAGATCACCATCGACGGCGAAGTGCACCAACTGCGCTGGCCGGTAGGGCGCAACCTCGTCGATACGATGATGGCGGCCGGCATCGAGGTCCCCTACTCCTGCCGGGAAGGCAACTGCGGTTCGTGCGTGGCCACGGTGACGGCAGGCCAAGTCGATCTGGGTAACGCCGGGATCCTTGAAGAACAGGACATCGCCGAGGGGCTGTTCTTGGCCTGTCAGGCCTGCCCGCTGTCCGATACGGTTACCGTGGAGTTCTGATCTGGCCGGCAGCCGGAGCGAATCTCGTCCGCTCACCGGGACGGGACATGCAGGTCCACCGTGGGTGCGGCCACCATCGTAGACATGACACAACGGGTGATCGACAGTCTCGGCGAGGTCGCAGAGCAACTACGCGGACAGGCCGAGGAAGCCGAGAAGATCGGCAAGCTGACCGACAACACGGTCAAGACGATGAAGCAGCTCGGCAACATCCGCCTTCTACAGCCAAAGCTGCACGGTGGTATGGAGGTTCATCCCCGCGAGTTCGCCGAGACCGTGATGGCCACCGCGGCACTCGACCCGTCCGCGGGTTGGATCAACGGCGTGGTCGGAGTGCACCCCTATCAGCTCGCCTACGCCGATCCCCGAGTCGGTGCCGAGATCTGGGCCGACGATGTCGACACCTGGGTCGCCTCCCCCTATGCCCCGCAGGGTGTGGCCAGGCCCGTTGACGGCGGCTACATCTTCAACGGTCGGTGGCAGTTCAGCTCGGGCACCGACCACTGCGACTGGATCTTTCTCGGCGCCATGATCGGCGACGACGCAGGCGAGCCGCTGATGCCGCCGCAGATGTTGCACATGATCCTGCCGCGCTCGGACTACGAGATCGTGGAGGACTCGTGGGATGTCGTCGGCTTGCGCGGCACCGGATCCAAGGACGTCATCGTCAAGGATGCATTCGTGCCGTCCTACCGCACCATGGATGCGATGAAGGTGATGGACGGCACCGCCCAGCGCGAAGCCGGGATGACCGAAACCCTCTACCTGATGCCGTGGTCGACGATGTTTCCGCTCGGCATCTCGTCGGCCACCATCGGTATCGCCGAGGGCGCTCTCGCCGCTGCGCTGGATTACCAGCGCCAGCGCGTGAATTCCAGCGGAGTCGCCATCAAGGACGATCCGTATGTCATGTACGCCATCGGTGAGGCGGCTGCCGATATCAACGCCGCACGGCAGGAACTGCTGGCCAACGTCGACCGGATCTACGACATGGTCGATGCCGGCAAAGAGGTCTCCTTCGAAGACCGTGCCGCGGGGCGCCGTACCCAGGTCCGCGCGGTCTGGCGTGCGGTGTCCGCGGTCGACGAGATCTTCGCGCGCTGCGGTGGCAATGGCACGCGAATGGACAAGCCGCTGCAACGGTACTGGCGTGATGTCCACGTGGGTCAAGCACATGCGATCCACGTCCCGAGCACGGTGTATCACGCATCGGCACTCAGTTCACTCGGAGTGGACCCACAGGGTCCCCTTCGGGCGATGATCTAAGGAGGCCGACACATGGGACTGATCAAGAGCCTCGGCTACGTGACGGTACAGGCCACCGACATGCAGCGTTGGCACGAATTCGCCCTCGGCGCACTGGGTTTTGCCACCGGCACCGGGCCCGATCCCGAATCGCTGTATCTACGGATGGACGAGCGGGCCGCACGGATCATCATCTCCCCCGGCGACACCGACAAGATCGTCACGGTCGGCTGGGAGGTCCGCGACAGTGCCGATCTCGTTCAGGTCAAGCGCAAGTTGGAAGGCGCGGGCACGCCGTACAAAGAGTTGTCACTGGCCGAGGCCGACAGTCGCCGGGTGGAACAGGTCATCGCGTTCGAAGATCCGGCGGGGACATCGCTGGAGGTGTTCCACGGCGCCGTGCTCGACCACAGCCCCGTCGTCACACCGTTTGGTGCCAAGTTCGTGACCGGCGAGCAGGGTCTGGGACACGTGGTACTGCCCGCGCTCGATGTGCCGGGGATGTTCGACTTCTACACCGACGTGCTGGGATTCAAATCCCGCGGTGCGTTCCGTGTCCCGGTTCCGCCGGAGTTCGGCCCCGTCCGGGTGCGCTTCCTGGGCGTCAACCAGCGCCACCACAGCCTGGCGTTGTGCCCGTCCGCCACTCTGCGGGACCCAGGACTCATCCATCTGATGGTGGAGGTCGACACCCTCGATGCGGTCGGCCAAGCCCTCGACCGCATCAACACGGACGGGTTCCAGTTGTCCTCGACGCTGGGACGGCACACCAACGACAAGATGGTCTCGTTCTATGTCCGCGCCCCCGGCGACTGGGACATCGAGTTCGGCACCGACGGCATGCGGGTCGACGAGAACTACTACACCGCCGAGGAGATCACCGCCGACAGCTACTGGGGACACCAGTGGGTCGACGACCTTCCCGCCGCGATGCGTCCGTGAGCACCGACCTGGTCCCGGTGCCGGAAGCAAAGATCTCGCACTGGGATCATGAAGCCGACGTCGTCATTGCCGGTTATGGCATCGCCGGGGCCGCCGCGGCAGTCGAAGCTGCGCGCGCCGGCGCCGATGTGCTCGTGCTGGAGCGCACCGGCTCCTGGGGCGGTGCCGCCGCCATGGCAGGTGGATTCATCTACCTCGGCGGTGGCACCGCACTCCAAACAGCATGCGGTTTCAGCGATTCGGTCGACAATATGGCCGCTTTCCTCAACGCGGCCATGGGGCCCGGCGCCGACGAAGCGCGGATCGCCGACTACTGCGCGGGTAGTGTGGCGCACTTCGATTGGCTTGTCGATTGCGGAGTGACGTTCAAGTCGGAGTTTTTCGGCGAGCCAGGCTGGGAGCCGATGGGCGATCAGGGATTGATGTACTCCGGCGGCGAGAACTCGTTCCCCTTCAACACGGTTGCCGCGCCGGCGCCGCGCGGCCACGTGCCGCAGATGTCGAACAAGAAGCAGGGCGAAGCCAGCGCCGGCTTCATGTTGATGAAACCGCTCGTCGATACCGCCGAGACGGCAGGCGCCCGGGCGCTGTACGACGTTCGCGTGCAACAACTCGTCGTGAACACCGGTGGCCGGGTCGTAGGTGTCATCGCCCGCCAGTACGGCAGCGAGCTGAACATCCGGGCCAGTCGCGGCGTGGTCCTGGCCACTGGCAGTTTCGCCTACAACGAGGCGATGGTGGCGCAGTACGCGCCGCGCATCGCAGGCCGCCCGGCCGCCTCGATCGAGCAACACGACGGCCGCGCCATCCAGATGGCTCAGGCGCTCGGGGCCGACCTCGCGCATATGGACGCCACCGAGGTCGCCATCTTTGCCGACCCGCAGCAACTGGTACGCGGCATCCTGGTCAACAGCCGCGGGCAACGCTACGTCGCCGAGGACACCTACCCGGGACGTATCGGCCAGCTGACGCTGTATCACCAGGACAACACGGCGTATCTGATCATCGATGGTGAAGCCCAGGAGGAGGCGATGAACTCGCTGTCACCACAGTTGATGATGCGACCACCGACATGGGTCGCCGAGACCGTCGCCGAGTTGGAGAACGAGATCGGGTTGGCGCCGGGGTCCCTGCAAGCCACCGTCGCCGCCTACAACGAGGGTGCGGGGCGCGGCGAGGATCCGCTGCTGCACAAGAAGCCGCAGTGGCTCCGGCCGATCGGCTCCCCCGTCGGCGCGATCGACCTCAGGGAATCCACCGGCGGATTCACCCTCGGCGGCCTGGCCACCACACTCGATGCCGAAGTTCTACATGTCAGTGGTGACCCGATTCCCGGGTTGTTCGCGGCCGGTCGGTCGGCCGCCGGGCTCGCCGCGTGGGGATATGCCAGCGGTGTCTCACTTGGTGACGGGAGCTTCTACGGTCGCCGCGCCGGCCGCGCCGCGTCGGCCTGACGCGCGTGCGCCCCACTGGGCCTCGGCGCAATGCGGGTAGCGGTGTCGCTACCCGCCATCGGCGCTCCCTGCCCTCGAGCAGATCGGCGCGATTATGTGACAGCAGCCACACGGTTGTGATACTCCTATATGAGCATTAGTCATATGCCTATTAGACATATAGCACCGGAGGATCACGATGACCGTGATGATCGATCGCCCGCCCGCGTCAGCCGGAAAGGCCGCTGCCGAAACCCCGAGCGCCGTCATCGACCGGGTATCCCTCGTACTCGACGCCTTCGACGGACCGGGGCGCCTCACGCTCGCGCAGATCGTTCGCCGCACCGGTCTGCCACGCTCATCGGCTCACCGGATGCTGGAGCGGCTGGTCCAGCTGCGCTGGCTCCGGCGCAGCGGCCGGGACTATGAGCTCGGAATGCGGCTCGTCGAGCTGGGCTCGCTGGCGGTGCACCAGGATCGGTTGCACAAGGCCGCCATCCCGATGCTGCACGAACTGCACGCCGCGACAGGATTGGTCGTGCATCTCGCGGTCCTCGAAGGATCCGACGTCGTGTACATGGAGAAGGTCGGCAACCGAATGACGGCAGCCATCCCAACGCGGGTCGGCGGTCGCCAGCCCGCACACTGCGCCGCGGTCGGCAAGGCGATGCTCGCCTTCAACGATGGCGACGACACCGGGATGCCCGACGCCGACGGCCTCGCCCGGCGCACCAAATACTCGATCTCGACGCCGGCTCAGTTGCGCAGCGAGCTGCTCAAGGTGCGATCGCACGGCATCGCCTTCGACCGCGAGGAGTCGGTGCCCGGCTTCGGATGTGTGGCGGCACCGATCGGCGACCCCGGTGAGGCGGTTGCTGCGGTGTCGGTGTGCGGGCCGATGAATCAGATGATGTTCGACCAGCGCATGGTCGCCCCTGTCCGGATGGCGGCACTGGGCATCTGGCGTGCCGTCGAGGGTGGCCCTCGGGTCGCGCCGACACTTCAGCAGATGCGTCCGCTGCGGGGCGGTCCGGTCGCACGCCCTGCCGTACACGCCAACAGCTTGCGTCCCGCATGAATCTCGATCCACAGATCGCCGCGATCATCGAGACGCTGGACGCGGGTTTTCCGCCGGTGCACACGATGACCGGCGTGCAGGCCCGCGCCGCCATCAGTGCCCGTTTGGTGCCGTCCGCAGCGCCAGAACCAGTCGCCTCGGTAGAGAACCTCGACATCCCGGGACCCGATGGCCCGACGAGCGTGCGGATCTACCATCCCGATGCCGCGACGCACACCACGGTTCCCACCCTCGTATACGCCCACGGCGGGGGCTGGGTGTTCTGCGATCTGGACAGTCACGACGGTTTGTGCCGCGACTTCGCCAATCGTCTGTCAGCCGTGGTGGTGTCGGTGCATTACCGCCGCGCATCGGAGGAGGGCCAGTGGCCCGCAGCAGCCGAGGACATGTATGCCGCAACAGCTTGGGCGGCAGCGCACATCGACGATCTCGGCGGTGACCCGTCGGCACTGCTCGTCGGCGGCGACAGTGCGGGCGGTAATCTCGCCGCCGTCACGGCACTGATGGCACGGGACCGACTCGGGCCCCGACTCGCCGCCCAGATCCTTCTGTACCCGGTCATCGCCGCCGACTTCGACACTCCGTCGTACCGCGAGTTCGGCCGCGGTTACTACAACCCGCGGCCCGCTCTTCAGTGGTACTGGGATCAGTACGTACCCAGGACAGCCGACCGCACCCATCCGTACGCGTCACCGTTGTACGCCGCAGATCTTTCCGGATTGCCGACGACCATCGCCGTGGTGGCCGGTCATGACCCGTTGCGCGACGAGGGACTTGCCTACGTCAAGGCTCTCGAGGCGGCGGGCGTGCCGACCGTCTGTCGATTTTTCGAAGGCGGCGTCCACGGCTTTATGACGATGCCCGCCTTCGACATCTGCGATCGCGCGCGCGCCCAGGTGTGCGCAGACGTCGCCGAACTGGTCGGCCGCCCGATCAGGAAGTGACCGAGGGCATCTGGGGTGCCGCAACCGGTTCGGGCGCACCGTAGCGCTGGCCTGGGTCCAGCACGCAGTGTGTCCGGGCGAACACCGTGACCATGCACTTGTTGTTGTGGTTGCAGCGGCTGCGGACGGCAGGGTTGGTGTTCATCTTGTTGACCAGATCGGGTTCACGCAGCAGCGCTCGCCCCATCGCGACGAAGCCGAACCCTTCCCGCATACCAGTCTCGATATGCTCGCGATTGGTGATGCCACCGAGCAGGATCAGTTCGGTGTTGCGCATGATCGGCACGAACTGGCGTGCGGCGGAGAGCATGTAGAGATCCTCGTAGGCATAGGATCCCATCACGCCCTTGCCGAGGATACGTACCCCGGGGCGCAGCGCGGGCGGCATCACCCTGGCGAACTCGCGCACCGGCACATCGCCACGGAACAGATACATCGGCTTGTACACCGACGATCCCTGCGTCAACTCGATCGCGTCCAGGGTGGCATCGTTGTCGAGCAGCTGCACGGTCCGTAGCGCCTCATCGATCCAGATGCTGCCGGGCAGTCCGTCATCCATGTCGAGCTTCGCGATCACCGCGATACGGTCACCGACCACCTCCCGGACCCGGTGGGCAATCTCACGGACCAGCCGTGACCGGTTGTCGATATCGCCGCCGTATTCGTCCTTGCGCCGATTGATCAGTGGGCTGAGAAATGAGCTCGGCAGGTACAGGTGACCGAAATGCAGCTCCACGGCATCGAATCCGGCATCGACGGCCACCTGGGCCGCAGATCCGAACTGATCGATGACGGTGGCGATCTCGTCGCGCCGGATCTCACGACAATAAGCGAACGAGGTCGGATTGATGAAGCGGCTCGGCGCCACAGCGGTGACCCCGGTGAGTTTCTTCTGAGCCACCACGCCCGCGTGCCCGAGCTGTGCCGAAATGCCGGCGCCGGCTGCGTGTACGGCGTCGGTCAATGTGCGCAGGCCGGGTAGCGCTGCGGCGTTCATGACGATCTGCCCCGGGGCGCTGGCGCCCTCGGGTGACACGCAGCAGTAGGCGACGGTCGTCATGCCCACGCCACCCTCGGCAAAGCTGCGATGGAAATCGATGAGGTCGTCGGTGACGCGGCCGTTGGGCGAACGTCCCTCCGACGTAGCGGCTTTGATGATCCTGTTGCGCAGCCGAACGGGTCCGAGTTGGACGGGGGCGAACGGATCCGGGCTGAGATCGGCCATCAGGGCACCGTCGCCGCTCTGTCGGCGTACGTCAATGGTGGTCTCCCGATGGTCGGGATTGGCAAACTTCCACACCGCGATCACTGCCTAGGCTTGGCCCCATGGCAGGCGGTGAGGTCTTTGTCATCGACAGAGTGGTGACGCGTCCCGGACGCGCCCGCGAGTTCGTCGATACCTATCTGGCCGGATACGCCCCGGAAGCCCGAAAGCGGGGGATGACGCTGTGCACCGTGCTGGTGTCCCCGCCGATCTGGTACGACTCTCAACCCAACACCGTGACCATCACCTGGTCACTGCCCAGCGCGCAGGCGTGGTGGGAGATGACCTGGAAGGGGCGCCCCGATCCCGAGGTGGGCGCCTGGTGGGACGGTGTGGCAGAGCTGATCGTCGAACGTGATCGCACTGCCGCCGCTGCATACGATGACGTCGAGAAGCTTTGCGATGTATAACGTCACGCGCCTCATCGATGTCGACGAGGCCCACCGCGAGCGCGTGTGCGACAGCCTGCAACACCTCGCGCACCGCAGCGGAGCACACCGACACCTTGTCGCCCCTACCTTGCCGGGCAGCCGAAACGGTGGCGACCTGCTGCTGCATCTGCGCTTCACCGATATCGCGCAGTGGGCCGGGACGGCCGCAGAGTTCGGCGCCGCCCTTGCTGATCCGGCGATCACCCGTGTCAACGGGGCGGGGTATCACGGCTCCCCCACGGCCATCGCCGACCGCTCGGCCGGCACCGTCTACCGTGCACTGTTGCTGCGAGTGCAGCCAGACTGCGACCCGGAGCACCTGTCCCGGTTCGAGGAGGACCTGAAAAGACTGCCCGGCTACGTGTCCACGATCAGCGCGTGGCAGTTGAGCCGGCCCAACCACACCGTGGGGTCGACGGGATGGACGCACGTGTTCGAACAGGAGTTCAGCGATGCCGACGGCATCATGGGCGCGTACTTGATGCATCCCATTCACTGGGCTGTGGTCGACCGCTGGTTCGATCCGGAGTGCCCCGATGCCATTGTGCGCGAACGTGTCTGCCATAGCTTCTGCCTGGACACCGGGCAGGTGCTGCGCTGACGCAGCGCCCTCTACAAGCCCAGCGGCAGAATATTCGGATTGGCATTTGCCGGGGGCTCCAGCGGCGGCAAGACGGTCTTCCCGTCCAGGCCGTGCACCGTCAGCTTCTGTGACCACGGGTAGTGCAGACTGAAGGCAACCAAACCCGTGCGTTCGGCGGCGGGCAGATGGCACATCGCGAGCACGGTCTCGGCGAGGTATTCCACCGGCTCTGTCGGGAAGGTGTCGGGAATCAGACTCGATGCACCGGGTGTGCGGATGGCGCTGGACGGGCCAACGACATTGACGGCGATGTTCGCATCGAGCAGTTCGGCGGCGACGCCCTGGGTGAAGCGGTGCAGCGCAGCCTTCATGGATGCGTAGACGACGTCACCGGACGTCTTGTTGTACTCCCGGTAGGGCCGTGCCGGCGACAGCCCGGTCACCGAACCGATGTTGACGATCCAACCCGCCTCCTGGCGTTTCATGTGCGGGACTGCGCTCTGGGTCAACACGAACGGCGTGCGGATGTAATGCTCGATGGTGCGGTCGAAGGTGTCCATCTGCATGTCTTCGATCACCGAGTAATCGGCATAACCGGCGTTGTTCACCAGAATGTCGAGCCGCCCCGTCCGCTCGACAACCTGATCGACGAGGCGCGCCCGCTGCGTGGCGTCTTCCAGGTCGCAGGCGACCCCGAACGCCGAACCGCCCGCCGACTCGATCAATTCGATCGTCTCCCCGATCGTGCCCGGCAACTCCGACGCCGTACCGGCCCGCGTGGACACCGAAGGCAGATACGACCGTGCCGTCACAGCAACTGTGGCACCCTCGGCGGCCAGCCGCTGGGCGACGGCGCGACCGATTCCGCGACTGCTGCCGGTCACCAAAGCTGTTCTCCCACTGAGAATTCCGCTCACCGGACGACGAGATCCTCGGACTTTGGCGCTCGATGACTCTGCCACACGTCGACCAGACGGAACGGGAAGGCGGTGACGATGCGGCCACCGGAGCGGTAATAGGTATGCGCAGTGGGCGTATGGCACCACACGGTCTGCGCCATCGCCTCGTCGATCTGTCGTACATAGTCTTCGAAGGCCTCGGGCGTCACCTCCAGCATCTCCGCCTGACGCTCCGCCATCAACTGCAGGCATTCCATCACGTAATGCACCATCACCTCGACACCGAAATTGTGTCCGGCGCCGTGCCCCGGGCTGTAGTTGGGGGCAGAAGAAATGAACATGTTCGGGAAGCCCGGAACCAGACCGCCTCGGTAGGCACTTGGGCTCTCGCCCCACACATCCGTGAGCTTGAGACCGTCGCGGCCGCGGACATCAACCGTCGAAAGGAAGTCCAGGTAATACCCGGTGGCGTAGATGATCACGTCGAGGTCGATCTGTCGGCCGTCCTGGGTGACGATGCCGCGTTCGTTCACCCGGGCGGGTTCGCTGGCCTCGACGTCGACATGCTCTCGGGCCAACGCCGCGTAGTAACCACCGGGGTCGCGGATGATGCGCTTACCGTACGGCGCGAAGTCGGGGGTGACCTTTTTCGCCAGTTCCGACCCTGCCCCGAAAACGCGGTCGATGTACTGCAGGCACATCTGCAGCAGCACGTCGTTGGGCCGCGAGATCGACAGATGTTCTGCCGCCCACTCCGGGTCCCGCATGATCACGGGATGGTTGTTGTCGGCGGTACCCCAGAAGGATTTCAGCCGAGTCCAGTTGGCGTAGTAGGGCACGTGTGCGTTGAGCCACCGGCGGTGCTCGGGCACGTCATCGGTCAGTCGTTTGCGCGGTGCCACCCAGTGCGGCTGGCGTTGGAACACCGTCAAATGAGCAACCTCGTCGACCGAGGCGTCCACGATCTGGACTGCGGTGCATCCGGCACCGATGATGGCCACTCGTTTCCCGCGCAACGACAGCTCGGGATTCCACTCGGCGGTATGGACGCTCACGCCGCCGAACGTCTCCTTCCCTGCCAGCTCGGGCCAGCGCGGGCGATTGAGGTAACCGGCCGCGGGCACCACAACATTGGCGTAGAACACCTCGCGGGCGCCGTCGGCCGTGACGGTGCGCACCTCCCACATCTTTCGTTCCTCGTCCCACCACAGCGCTTCGACGCTGGTGTTGAACCTGGTGTGATCGCGCAACGCGTTCTTGTCCGCCACTGATTGCAGGTAACGCTGGTACTCCGCGCCCTGTGGGTAATAGCTGCTCCAGTCGCCGTTGATATCGCGGGACAGCGAGTAGTAGGCCGACGGTGTGTCGACACCGATGCCCGGGTAGCGGGTCGTCAACCACGTGCCCCCCACCTCGGGGTTGCGGTCGATGATCTCGTACGCGACGCCCGCTGCGCCGCACTCCAGCGCCATGGCCATCCCGGCGATGCCGGCGCCCACGATGACGACGTTGAAATCTGACGGCAGCGTCGCGGTTCTCGGCAGCACCGGCTGAGGTGGATGGAATCCACCCTGCTCCAACAACAGGCCGATGTACTCCTCGCCGACCTCGCTGCCGAACGCCAACGGGGCGACGCGTGCGAACAGGCCGGGGTCATCGGAAGGCAGCGCACCAGCCGGGCGCGGTGCTTCAAGCGCGGCCATCACTGCCTCGACCAGCGCCGCCTGGGTGTCCGGATCGGTTGTGCCCACCTGTTCGGGTGGATCGGGGGTGAATGAAATCTTGCCGACGTACCGGTCCGCGACGGCGTCGTCACCGGTCAGCTGGGCCAGCACCGCCACCAGGATGCCGGCGTCGGCTTGGCGCAGGTTCGCACGCAGTTCCTCTGGGTCCAGCGATTTCTCGCCGGCGGCCACGGTCACAGCGATCGTCATCGATCCTCCTTGCTCGTCGGACTGAGTATGTGACTACTCGGTCGGCGCCGGTGGACCGTCTTCTACTGAGCGGGACGGCAGGTGATTCCACCGACAATCCCGGACATACAGTCCGGCTCATGAATGATCTGAAGGCCGTGCTTGCGTCGGCTCGCAGCCACGCGCTCGGCGACGTTCCGCGCCGCCCGGCACGCAAACACCCGCACAAAATCGCGATCATCGACGGTGATGTCAGCTTGACGTTCGCCGAGTTCGAACACCTGGTGGACCGCGCGGCCGCCGCGTTGACCGACAACGGATTCGGGGTGGGCGACCGGATGGCCGTGCTGGCGCACAATTGCTGGCAGTATGCGGTGCTGGCATTCGCCACCGCCCGGACCGGGGTGGTCATGGTCCCGATCAATTTCATGCTCACCGCCGAGGAGATCGCCTTCATCCTCGGGCACAGCCGGGCGACGGGGTTCGTGGTCGAAGCCGGTCTGATCCCGGTGGCCGAGGCGGCGATGCAGCGCGGAGGAAGCGTCACGACGACGGCCACGCTCGTGTTGCCCGGCCAGACCGTTCCGGCGGGGTGGCCGGATTTCGACGACTGGTTGCGCACAGAATCGGTGGCGCCCAATCCGCTCATCGACGACGACCAACTCATCCGGCTGATGTACACCAGCGGCACCGAGTCGTATCCCAAGGGCGCCATGCACTCCACCAGGAGTCTGATGGGCAATTACATCAGCTCCATCATCGCCGGCTCGATGGAGGGAAGCGATGTCGAGATCCATTCGCTGCCGCTCTACCACTGCGCCCAACTCGACAACTTCCTGATCACCGATATTTATCTGGGCGCCACCAGCATCATCGTGCCGAGAGCCGACCCTGAGTTGGTGTTGCGCACCATCGAGAAGTATCGCGTCACCAATTATTTCGGCCCGCCGACGGTGTGGATCTCGCTGCTGCGGTCACCGATCTTCGATGACGTCGACCTGTCCAGCTTGCGTAAGGGTTATTACGGCGCGTCCGCCATGCCCGTCGAGATCCTGGCCGAGATGCGAGAGCGACTTCCCCATCTGCGGTTGTGGAACTTCTACGGCCAGACGGAGATGGCGCCGCTGGCATCGGCATTGGGCCCGGAGGACCAGGACGCTCATGCCGGATCCGCGGGACGGCCCGTGATCAACGTGGAGACCGCAATTCTCGACGAGGACGACACACCGGTCGCGCCGGGCATCGTCGGCGAGGTCGCCCATCGGAGTCCGCACCTGATGCTCGGCTATCTGGACGATGACGCCAAGACCGCCGAGTCCTTCCGCGGTGGCTGGTTTCACTCCGGCGACCTGGGCTACTACGACGAGCACGGCCTGCTGTACATCGTGGACCGCAAGAAGGACATGATCAAGACCGGTGGCGAGAACGTCGCCAGCCGAGAGGTCGAGGAAGTGATCTATCGGCACGCCGGTGTCGAAGAGGTGGCGGTGTTCGGCCTTCCCCATCCGGTGTGGGTGGAGACGGTGGTCGCCGCCGTGGTTCCACGCGATGGGACGCAGATCACCGAGGACCAGCTGATGACCCATTGCAGAACGCATCTGGCCGGATTCAAGACACCCAAGCAGGTGTTCTTCGTCGACGCGCTACCCAAGAATCCCAGCGGCAAGCTGCTCAAACGCCTGCTGCGGGATCAGTTCAGCGATCACTGATCCGCGCCAAGGACTGTGATCGGGCCCGCATCCGGCAGTGACCGCTGGGCGGGACACCCGAATCCTCCCGGACAGCCACGGCGTTAGCGTTCGCAGCGATGTCGGCGGTGCGTGCCACTCTTCGGACACGCTCGGAACCGTCTACGAGCGAGAGGTTTTCAGCACCGTGAGTCAAGCCCCGATCAAGGGTCGCATTGCCCGCTTCGACGAGCCCGGCAAGCCGTTCGAGATCGAGTCGGTCACCCTACCCGGTATCGGGCCAGGTGAAATCCTCATCAAGGTCACCAGGGCCAATATCTGCGGCTCCGATGTGCATGCCTGGCACGGCACGTTCGCCACGCGTGGCTTGGGCGGACAATTACCGACCGTGCTGGGCCACGAGATGGTCGGTGTGATCGCCGCCATGGATGACGGTGTCGGTTCAGACTCCAACGGCAAACCGCTGCACATCGGGACACGCGTGGTTTTCCCGTACTTCTTCTGCTGTCATACCTGCCGAAACTGTTTGGCGGGCAGAAGGAATGCCTGCCTGAACCTGAAGATGGCAATGCTGGGGCGCGCTGACGAACCCCCGTACTTCGTCGGCGGCTACGCAGATTACTTCGTGTTGCCTGCGGGCGCCGTGCTTTACACGGTCCCCGATGCCGTGCCCGACGATATTGCCGCCGGCGCGAATTGTGCTCTATCTCAGGTGATGTACGGGCTGGAACGGGTGAACCAGCAGCTCGGCGAATACGTGGTGGTGCAGGGCGCGGGCGCGCTGGGCCTGTATGCGGTTGCAGTGGCCAAAGCACGCGGCGCGGCCAAGGTCATCGCGATCGACGGTGTGCAGGAACGCCTCGAACTGGCCACCGCGTTCGGAGCCGACGCCGTCATCGACATCACCGAGGTCACCACCGAGAAGGAGCGCGCGAAGATCGTCCGCAAGCTCACCGACGGCCTGGGCGCCGACGTGGTGGTCGAAGTCGTCGGGCACCCGTCGGCGATCGACGAAGGCCTCAAACTGCTCGGCCAGTTCGGCCGGTACGTCGAGATCGGCAACATCAATGTCGGGATGACTTTCGAGTTCGACCCGTCACGGTTCGTGTTCTCCAACAAGACAATGGTCGGGGTCTCCCTTTACGACCCCTCGGTGCTGTCGCGCGCTCTGGATTTCCTTGCCGCTTACCAGGACAGGCTGCCTTTCGAGCGTCTGGCATCGGCCTGCTACTCCCTCGACGACATCAACGAGGCGTTCGCTGCCGCCGAAGACAAGCGTGACGTCCGCGCCAGCATCGTGCCCTGAATCCCTGTAACCCGGAGACCGATTGATGAGTAACCACAACTACGACCGCACCGAGCTCTACATCGACGGTGAGTGGGTCCCCCCCAGCGGCACCGATGTCATCGACGTGATCAATCCCGCCACCGAACAGGTACTGGGCACCGTACCCGGCGGCGACGTTGCGGACGTCGATGCCGCGGTGGCCGCGGCCCGCAAGGCGTTCGACCCGATGATCGGCGTTGCGGACCGACGCGAGCGCCTAGAGGCGGTGATCACCGCCATGGAGAAGCGGCTGCCCGATATCGCCGAGACGATCACCGGTGAAATGGGTGCCCCGATACGGATCTCGCAGTCCGTCCAGACCCAGGTGCCGCTCGCAGTGGCACGCGGATTCACCGACGCCTTGGCGACTTTCGAGTTCGAGGAGCGGATCGGCAATTCGCTGGTGACCCGCGAACCCTACGGTGTGGTCGCGGCGATCACCCCGTGGAACTACCCGCTCTACCAAGTCGTGGCGAAGGTCATCCCGGCGATCGCGGCGGGCTGCACGGTGGTGCTCAAGCCCAGCAACGAGGCACCGCTGTCGGTGTTCGAGTTCGTCGAGGCGCTCGAGGACGCCGGTCTGCCTCCCGGTGTCATCAACCTGGTGTCCGGTCCGGGCCGCGTCATCGGGGAGCGGTTGGCCGAACATCCGGACGTCGATTTCGTTTCATTCACCGGATCCACCGGCGTCGGCAGCCGCGTCGGGGAATTGGCCGGCAGGACCATCAAGAAGGTGGCGCTCGAGCTCGGCGGGAAATCCGCCAACGTCATCCTCGAGGGCGCCGACCTCGCCACCGCGGTCAAGGTCGGCGTCGCCAACGCGTTCCTCAACGGCGGCCAAACCTGCATGGCCTGGACCCGGATGCTGGTCCCACAGTCCCGCTACGGCGAGGCGTTGGACCTCATTGAGGAGGCGGTGACCAAGTACACCGTGGGCGATCCATGGGATCCAGCCACCCGCATCGGACCATCCGCATCCGCATCGCAACAGCAGACGGTGCTCGGATTCATCGAGCGTGCGACGGGCGAAGGCGCCCGACTGCTTACCGGCGGTGCGCAGAGGGTTTGCGACGTCGGCTACTACGTCGCCCCGACGGTGTTCGCCGACGTCGACCCCCATTCCGAGCTCGGCCAGGAAGAGGTCTTCGGCCCCGTCCTCGCCGTCATCCCGTTCAGCGATACCGACGACGCATTGCAGATCGCCAATGGAACCCCGTACGGCCTTTCCGGCGCGGTCTGGGCCGCCGACGATGACACCGCCATCGCATTTGCGCGGCAGGTACACACGGGCCAGGTCGACATCAACGGCGGCCGGTACAACCCGGCGGCGCCGTTCGGCGGGTACAAGAAGTCCGGGATCGGGCGCGAACTCGGCCGTATCGGCTTCGAAGAGTACCTCCAGGTCAAGTCGTTGCAGCTGCCCTCATGAGCGCACCGCTGAACATCGAGACGTCCGGTGCCACCCAGGTTTGGACCATCGACCTGCCCGAGGTGGGTAACGCGATCACCGACAGCGGCTTCATCGGTGCGCTGGAGTCCGCTGTGGAAACCGTCAACTCCGACAGCATGATCCGCGCGGTCATCCTCACCGGAGCCGGCAAGATCTTCTCTGCCGGCGGCAATGTCAAGGAGATGGCCGACCGGCGGGGCATGTTCGGTCTGGACGCGATCGACCAGCGCTACGCTTACGTCGACGGCATCCAGCGCATCCCACGGGCGCTTGCCCGCCTCGAAGTACCACTGATCGCCGCGGTCAACGGACCCGCCATCGGCGCAGGCTGTGATCTGGCGACCATGTGCGATCTGCGGATCGCCTCCGAACGCGCCTCCTTCGCGGAGAGCTTCGTGCAGATCGGCCTGGTCCCCGGCGACGGTGGCACCTGGTTTCTGCAACGCGCCATCGGCTATGAACGCGCCGCAGAGATGACCCTGACGGGTGATCGTATCGACGCCGCGACCGCACTGGCCTGGGGACTGGTGAGCCGGGTCGTTCCGCACGACGAACTGCTGACCGCAGCAGGGGAACTCGCCGAGCGGATCACCAAGAATCCGCCGCACGCGTTGCGGATGGCCAAACGCCTCCTGCAGGAATCCCGCACCGGCATGCTCGAATCGACCCTGGGCATGGCCGCCGCCATGCAACCGCTGGCACACCGTGACGCCGAGCATGAACGACGTGTCGCGAAGTGGCGGAGCCAGTGACCGCACTGTCCCGGCTGGTGCCCCCAGCCACCACCGACGCCGCGGAGACGGCCGGATTGCGCGGTGAGGTTCGCCAGTTCGTCGCCGAACAGCTCGCAGCCGGAGCTTTCACCCCCTCGGTGGACGCCTGGCTGTCGGGCTGGGACGAAGAATTCACCGCCGCACTGGCCCGACGGGGCTGGCTGGGCATGACAGTGCCGACCGAGTACGGCGGACATGGCATGACATTCGTCGAACGGTTCGTCGTCACCGAGGAACTGCTGGCGGCCGGCGCACCGGTGGCGGCACATTGGATCGCCGACCGGCAGATCGTGCCCTCGCTGCTCAAATACGGTACGGAGGGCCAGAAGTCGGAGTTCCTGCCGGCGATCGTGCGCGGCGAATGTTTCTTCGGTATCGGGATGAGCGAACCGGACTCCGGATCGGACCTGGCCAGCGTTCGCACCAAGGCGGTTCGGTCCGACGGCGGCTGGTCGGTCACCGGCACCAAGGTCTGGACGTCGGGGGCTCATCGCGCGCACGCCTTCATCGTGCTGGCTCGCACGGCCCCGGTGGAGTCTGCACACCGCCACGCCGGCCTGAGCCAGTTCATCGTCGCACTCGACTCCCCCGGCGTCGACATCCGTCCGATCGTGTCCATGAACGGTGCGCACCATTTCAACGAGGTGATCCTCGACGACGTGTTCGTGCCGGATGCCATGGTCTTCGGCGAGATCGGTAATGGCTGGCGGCAGGTGACCTCGGAGCTGGCCTTCGAACGCAGCGGGCCTGAGCGGTTCCTCTCCTCGTTCGTGGTACTGGCTGCCAGCACCGAAGGTATGGCTGCACAACAGATCTCCCACGACGCCGGCCTGGGCCGACTGGTTGCTCGGGTCRCCGGCCTGCACCAGATGTCCACCGCGGTTGCCGGAGCGCTACAGCGCCACGAACCCGCCGATGTCCCGGCCGCGGTGGTCAAGGTGCTGGGCACCACCACCGAGGGTGACGTGGTGGACTTCGCCGATCTGCACCTCGGCGACGTCAATGCCCTCGACCCGGCCCTGTCGGGACTGATGGCGACAGCGGTGGATCAACGACCGGGTTTCACGCTGCGCGGCGGGACAAACGAGGTGCTGCGCGGAGTGATCGCGCGCGGATTGGGAATGCGATGACGGCCACCGGAACCACGTCGGCAACGGGCGTCGACCCCGATCTGACCGCGATGATGGACGCGGTGTTCGCCGATTACCGGCAGAACCACCCGCCGGGCGAGCGGGTCGAACTCGATGCCGGGTTGTGGCGCAACCTGGAGGATCTCGGCCTGGTACGCCTCACCGGTGCCGAATCATCCGGTGGCAGCGGCGCCGGATGGCCCGAGGCGGTCGCGTTGCTCTCCGCCGCGGTACACCACGGCGTGCGGATCCCGCTGGCCGAGCATGATCTGCTGGCCTGCTGGCTGCTGGAGGCGGTCGGCTTGCCCGTCGACGACGGGGTGCGCACCGTCGCCGTACTCGACCCGCAGGGGCGAGCTCGGGCGGTTCCCTGGGCGTCCGGCGCGCAGCGCATCGTCGCGGTGTGGCCGACCGCCGACGGTCACGCCGTCGGCGACCTGGACGCAACGGCCACCGCTCTGCGAATCATACCGGGCGCCAATATGATCGGCGAGCCCCGCGACGCGGTGAAGGCAGAAATCGCTGTGCTGGAAGGCGTACCCGTGACCGCCGGGCAACTCGAAACCCTGGCGCTGAAATCGGCGCTCATCCGCGCGATTCAGGTGTGCGCCGCACTGGATCGCGTCTTGGCGATGTCAATCGAGCACACCACCTCGCGGGTCCAGTTCGGTCGGTCGTTGTCGAAGTTCCAGGCGATCCAGAACCTGATCTCGGATATCGCCGCCGAGGCTGCGCTGGCCAGGACGGCGACCGAAGCCGCCGTGACGGTCGCCATCGGTCACGACTGGTCAAGCCCCAACCTGCGTTTCCTGACCGCGGTGGCGCGCTCGTGCACGGGCCACGCGGTGTCGGTGGTGGTCCGCAATGCCCATCAGGTGCACGGCGCCATCGGCACCACCCGCGAGCACCGACTGCATGAGTTCACCCGGCCCGCGCTGACCTGGCGATCGGAATTCGGCTCGGTCCGGTCCTGGGACGAGCAGATCACCGATTCCGCACTGCGGGCCGGCGGTTCCGGCCTGTGGGCCTTGATCACCGGTTGAGGCAGTGTTCCACTGAACGGGCCACGCGGCTGTCGGGAGCCGCCGGGCCGCGGTTGACTCGATGTCATGAGCAACGACATCACGCTGTCCGAACTGCAGGAGTTTCTCGCCGGGTTCTGGTACGACTACGACGAGGCCAACTACGATGCGATGGCCGCAGCGCATTCCGAGGACGTCCACTACCGGACCCGAAGCGACTCGGGCGCCAGCCCGTTCGAAGAACTGATGTCTCCCGAGCTGCACGGCCGCGAGGCGGTCATCGAGTGGCTGTCCGATCACCGTAGGCAGAGCCCGTACCCACTGCGCCACCATGCCACCAATATCCACCGCACCGGTACCGACGGTGACGGCGTCCGGGTGCGGTTTTACATCTTCGTCAACCAGATCGCGAACTTCGTCCCGTTCGCCGTGTCCAGCGGCATCGGTAACGTCACCGTCCGTCGCGGCGCCACTGGTCTGGAGTTCACCGACGTCGACATGGTCCTGGACACCACGAATTCAGTGCTGCTGTCCGAGTTGACCACTGACATCGCCGCTGGTTCGTGAGCGCCCGGGACCTCTTTTCCGGCGGCGTCGCGGTCATCACCGGCGCCGGTGCCGGCATCGGCGCCGGCCTGGCCCGGCACGCCGCCGCTCTCGGCATGACGGTGGTGGCGGCCGACATCGACCTTGAGTCAGCCGAACGTCTTGTCGACGAACTCAACGCAGGCGGCGGCGCTGCCCTCGCAGTCGCCTGCGATGTGCGGGACGCCCAGGCGGTCCAGGATCTCGCCGACTTCACCTACCGCGAGATCGGCCCGGTGCGCCTACTGGTCAACAACGCCGGTATCGAACAGTTCGGGTATCTGTGGGACACGCCGGTGGCGAACTGGCAGCGGGTGATGGACATCAATGTCAGTGGCGTGTTCCACGGGGTACGGGCGTTCTTGCCCAAGATGATCGCCGCCGCCACCCCTGCCTGGGTGTGGAATCTGTCGTCGATCGGCGGGGTCGCCGCAGTGCCATTGCAGGCGCCTTATATCGTCAGCAAGCACGCGGTGCTGGCGCTCACCGAGTGCTTGCGTCTTGAGGTGGAACTCGCCGGACACGCCGACTTCATTCGGGTGCAGGCCGTTCTCCCCGGTGCGGTGAAGTCGAACATCTTCGAGGCGGCCGGCGGCGTCGACTCCGCCGCTGCAGGCACCGATGTCGCAGCGGCCGAGAACCAACGGGCGGCGATGCTCGACATCAAAGCTGCGGCAATGAATCCCGACGCCGCGGCCGAGGTGGTATTCGAACAATCCGCCCAGGATGCGTTCTACCTGTTGACGCAGCCGGAATACGTGGGTTCGGCAATGGCCGAGCGCGCCGAGATCTTGAGCAACCTCACCGCTCCGCGGCTACGCACCGAGCGCCGCTTCGACCCGGCCGAACACTGAAAGCCATGAGCGGCAACAATCGTCCGGGACTCGACCCCGACGCTGCGCAACGCGTTGTCGCCTTCGGTCCGCCGACACCCATGCGTGAACGCGGGCTGCAAGCAGTTCGCGACAGCATCGAAACAGCACCACTCCCCGTCGATATGCCCGCCATGGCGGACATCAGTGACACGATGGTCGACGGGCCCGGGGGCGCAATCCCGGTACGCATCTACCGCCCGAACAACACCGACGAGCCGGCACCCGTGATCGTGCACTTGCACGGCGGCGGGCTCGTGATGGGCTCCAACCATTCGTTCGAGCCGATGGCACGGGCACTCGCCGCGGCCAGCGATGCCGTGGTGGTGGCCGTCGACTACCGGCTCGCGCCGGAGAACCCCCCGCCCGCCCAGTTCGACGATGCACTCGCCGTCACTAATTGGGTTGGCGCCGAATCAGACACGTTGAGAATCGACCGTGAGAGGGTCGCCATCTGCGGGGACAGCGCCGGCGGTGGCATCGCTGCCGCGGTGGCCTTGGCCGCGCGCGAGGCCGGTGCACCCCGCTTGTTCGCGCAGGTGCTGCTGTATCCGGGCGTCGACCGAGACATGGGCGCGCCGTCAATCGTCACCCAACCCGACGCGCCCCTGCTCATCCACGACGACATCGTCTTTCTGCACGAACTCGCGGATCAGGGAGCGGGTTCCTCGCATGACATCCGGCGGGTTCCGGCCTATGCCTGCGATCTCAGCGCGCTACCCCAGGCCATTGTGGTGACCGCAGAATTAGATCCCATTTCTGACTGGGGTGAGCGCTACGCGGCACGTCTACGTGACGCCGGCGTGCAGACCACCGTCACCCGATATCCCGGGATCTATCACGGGTTCCTCATGCGTTCGGAAACGACAGCCCGCGGGCGCCTGGCCATGGCCGAGGTCGGCGCACTGCTCCGGGCGAAGTTCGCTCACCCCTTGCCGTTCTGAAGCGACGACCGACGTCCCGATAGCCGGGCATCGATGGTCGCCGCAGCGTTGAATCCGCCCACAATCAGACATACCCATGGCGTCCGACAACGCCGGTACCAAGAAAAGGAGTCCCCGTGATGCTCACCGATGAGCGAAGGATGGAGCTGTCCGACATCCTTCGCCCCGTTTCACCACCACGCGAGATCGACAACGTCTACACCGACGATCAGCGTGATCGCCTGCTCGAGGTTGTTCGCAAGGATGCCCCATGGCGGCTGATCATCGCTCAGCACTTCGCCTCACCCGAGGAACTGATGGCCACGATGAGCGGCAAGTTCCCGGAGGGCTTCACTCCCACCCTGGACCTGTTCCTCACGCCGACTTTCCGCGGCTTCCTCGCCAATCACGGCACGGTGCTATACCCAGAACTGCATGACTGCTTCTACAACGCGGACTTCCTCACGCAGGCGAAGTCGTACTGGGGCGCTGAGTACGCGAAGCCTGAGATGATGCTGTTCAACATCAACGGGCCTTGCGCCAACCGCGATCCCGGCCATCTGGATTCTCCCAGCTTCCGTGGCGTCCGATACGAAAACGCTCCCACCTGGCTGACCAGTGTGATGGGCAAGTCCGGCCTGTTCCAGGACTACCTGATCAAGATGGCCCAAGTCATCACCTGGTTCTCCCACGATGCCGGCAGCGGGTTCACCTACTGGCCTGAAGGCCCACTCAAGGCTCCCCAACGTTTGATGCCGCCGGTGTACAACCGCGGCGTCGTCGTGCAGAACGAGATGCTGATGCACCGCGGTGAAGCCAATGGCCCCCTGGATCAACAGGTTCCGGCCGGCCTGGAGTTCGACACCGTCTTCGCCGGCGATCCCGCTTCCCGTGACCACTGGGTGCTCAAGAACGGTGAGAACGTGATCGCCCGTCATCACACCGACGACCTTCGGTTCCTGGTGCACTGGTCGGCCGAAGTGTTTGAAGACTCCGACGAGTTGAAGAAGAACATGGATCATTCAGACGACATCACCATCGAGAAGGCGATCGACATGATGGTCGACGATCTCAACAAGAAGGGGCTCAAGCTCGACATCCCCAGCGCCCCGCTGCATGACGCTGCCTTCATCGGCGCGTTGAACGCCGGCTATGACCTCGGAGGACCCGCGACCTATCCAGACGAGGCTCCGTTGAGCGCGTTCCAGTTCGCCTGATTCAGAGTCGATAACCGTGTGGCCCCGCGTTCCGCGGAACGTCGGGGTCACACGCCGGGCGTACAGGTGAGCCAGCCGGACACCGATCATCAGATCCGACTGCGCTCCGGCCAGATGTTCTGGCGGTACACCCGGACGCTGCCGGCTCACCTGATCGTGCAGATCTGCCGCCAGGCGTACATTCACTGGGCCGACAAGGGCGACTTCGAGAATCTGGAATCGACGTTGCGGACAGGTATGCACCTCGTGCTTCGCGCGCTGTCACCGCTGCCGGTGTAGGCGCCCGAGTGACTATCGCCCATAGGTAGACAGGTCAGATTTCGTCGAGTACCGGCAGCGCCCCCGTGCCCGCAGCCGATTCGATAGATGCACGCAGTCCAGAGCACACCAGGAACAATCCCGGGCGTGTGCCCCCAGTATCGTTTCCACTTTCCGCCTGCGCCAGCATCTCTGCACGTTCACGACATCGTGACAGGGACTGCGCATTCCACTGCACGCTCGTCTGGTCCCAACTGCTCTTTCGCACCAGAACCTCTGCGCCGCAGGGCCGGCAGGTCACGGACGTCATCGGTGCGTCCGCGAGCCGACCATCGGCCCGCACGGTCATGTGGTTATGCCGACCAATCGTGGCAGCCGGTTGGCGGCGATGTTGGCTTCGACTTCTTTCATCCACGCCTCGCGCGGACGAGTTGTGTCGATTTCGAATTCGAAGCGGTCCACCATGTCCGGCGTCACATCGGCAACGTCGACGTAGAATTGCTCGTACCACCGGCGCAGTTGATAGACGGGACCATCCTCTTCGCACAACAACGGGTTGTCGATGCGGGCTTTACGCCGCCAGATGTGCACGTCCTGCTCGAATCCCATCTTCACGAAGTCGCCCAACGCGATACCCATCTGCACCGCGACATCCTCGGGCACGTCCTCAGATTTCTCGACAGTGATTCCGTACTGCAGCACAAACGAATTCGCGTCGATCGGGTAGTGACAGTTCAGCAGCACCGTGCGCTGATCGCCGTGCTCATAGTGGTACGTGAGGTCATCGATCATGAAAGACGGGCCGTGGTAGGAGGCCACCGAGGTGGTGCCGGAGATCTTGGCGCCCTCGCCGGAGCCAAGGTCGGGCCGGCCGACACTCTCGTAGTACTGCGTGGCGGTGTGCCCCTCGAAGATGTTCTTGAACCCGGTCGGCAAGCCGCCATGGATGTAGAAGAAGTGCGCCATGTCCACGACGTTGTCTATGATCTCGCGGCAGTTCGTGTCGACGATCGTGGTGTACCAGTGCCAGTCGGTCCATCCATCGCCACCGACCCCTTCGATGCGCGGGATGGTCACATCGGCGGGCGGGGGCTTCTTCTCGGGGTCATTCCAGACGAAGAGCATGCCGTCCTGCTCCATGGCCGGCCAGGTCGCGGTGCGCGCGAGCTTGGGCACCCGGCGGCTGTAGGGAATCTGTTTACACCGGCCGTCACCGCCCCACCGCCAGTCGTGGAACGGGCAGGCGATCTCGCTGCCCTTGACCTCACCGTCGGAAAGGTCACCACCCATGTGCCGGCAGTAGGCGTCAAGAACGTTGATCGCGCCGTCTTCACCGCGGAAGACCACCAACTTGCCGCCGAACGCGTTGATTGCATGCGGTTTTCCGTCGCCGAGATCGCGGGTGAGACCCAGGCAGTGCCAACCACGGGCGAACCTCGTGGGTGCCGACTGCGCCTCGATCTGACGAACGTCTCCGGCACCGTCGGGCTGCAACGATGTCATGGTCAACCTCGCTCTTGATTGCTTCCAGGGATCAACCCGTTCTAGCACCGGCACTCCCAGCTGATAGGTGAGGCGTTCCACTGACCGGGCATCGGTGATCGAAATCCGCAGAGCCGATCCCAGAATCGTCGGGTGACTGATCTGCAGAACATCACCGTCGATCTTCTCGTCGTCGGTTCAGGTACCGGAATGGCCGCGGCGCTCGCCGCACACGAGTTGGGGTTGTCCACCCTGATTGTGGAGAAGACTGCCTATGTGGGAGGTTCGACCGCTCGTTCCGGTGGCGCGTTCTGGATGCCGGGAAATCCTGTCCTCACCGAGAGCGGATCTTCGGACAGCGTGGAGAAGGGGCGGACCTACCTGAAAACCCTGGTGGGCCAGGACGCTGCACTGGACCGCGTAGACGCGTTTGTGGATTTCGGCTCGGCCACCATCGACATGCTGCGGCGTACAACCCCGATGAAATTTCAGTGGGCCAAGGGCTATTCGGATTACCACCCGGAGCAACCCGGCGGCAGTGCCGTAGGGCGCACCTGCGAGTGCCGGCCATTCAACACCGCGAAACTCGGGCCTGAATTGGCCCGCCTCCGCCCCGGTGTGATGAAGTCTTCGTTTCCGATGCCGGTCACCGGTGCCGACTACCGCTGGTTGAACCTGATGGCACGGACTCCCCGCAAATCGTGGCCGCGCATCCTGCTGCGCGCCGCGCAGGGCATCGGTGGTCTGGCGCTGCGTCGTCGCTACGCTGCCGGCGGCCAGGCACTGGCCGCGGGTATGTTCGCCGGCGTCGTCCAGGCGGGCATCCCGATCTGGACCGATACACCTCTCCTCGAACTGGTCGAAGATGGCGATCGGGTGACCGGTGCGGTCGTAGACCGAAACGGCACCAGAGTGACGGTGACCGCGCGCCGCGGTGTCGTGCTCGCCACCGGCGGTTTCGATCACCTGATGAGTTGGCGGCACAAGTTCCAGTCGGAACGCTTGGGAGACAACGCCAGCCTGGGCGCTGAAGGCAACACCGGCGACGGTATCCGCCTGGCTCAGGACCTGGGCGCCGACACCGCACTGATGGATCAGGCGTGGTGGTTCCCCGCCTTTGCCCCGTTACCCGGTGGCGAATCCACGGTCATGCTCGCCGAACGCTCGCTGCCGGGGTGCCTACTCGTCGATCAGAACGGTGAACGCTTCATCAATGAGGCAACGGACTACATGTCCTTCGGCCAGGAACTGTTGCGTCGCGAGCAGTCGGGCGTGCCGGTGGAGGAGATGTGGATGATCTTCGACCAGCGGTACCGGAACAGCTATCTACTCGCCGCCGAACTCTTCCCACGCATGCCGATCCCCCAGGCTTGGTATGACGCCGGGATAGCCCACCGCAGTGGCGATCTCGGGTCCCTCGCCGCCCAGATCGGCATTGAGGCGGCGACTTTCACCGCCACGATGGACCGCTTCAACGGCTTGGCGGATGCCGGCGTCGACTCCGACTTCCACCGAGGCGCCAGCGCCTATGACCGTTACTACGGCGATCCGACCGTCGCCCCGAATCCCAACCTGCGTCCACTGAACTCCGGACCGTTCTACGCGGTCAAGGTGGTCTTGAGCGACCTGGGCACCTGCGGTGGTGTGCGCGCCGATACCCGAGGTCGGGTACTGAAAGAAGACGGATCCACGATCAACGGCCTGTACGCACTCGGCAACGTCTCTGCGAACACGTTTGGGAAGACCTATCCCGGTGCCGGTGCCACCATCGGGCAAGGATTGGTGTTCGGCTACGTCATAGCGCAACACGCGGCCGGGCGCCTCGTCTGAGTCACCACCGGCATTACGCTCAGTCCGGCGGATCGCCTCCGTCGGACGTGTCGCCGGCATTCTCGGCGGCGATCCGGCGCTCGACTTCGTACCAGTATTCCCGCACGGGAAACTCAACGCCCTGGGGACCGGATTCGCCGAACGTCTCTTCGGCGGCGTCCAGGTCCTTGATGATCTGCATGGCCAGTTCGCGTTCGGCGGCGTAGTACTGTTCCGACCATTTCAACGCCAGCCTGGCATACGACCAAGCCGGTTGCTCACTGGTCCAGCGCACTTCAACGGCCGCGGCCTGCTGCAATTGCTCGGCGTACTCGGCGTGTGCGATGAGAATTTCTCTGAGCCGGCCCGGATTGAGCAGATGTCCGAGCATGACTCGCAGCATCGGGTTGTGTTTGAGGGTCGGAGGTTCGACCGAATCTTCATTTGCCCAGCGCGAGACAGCCGTCAACCCGTCATCAGTGATCTTGTACATGCGACGGCTGCGGATTCCGGCTTCGACCCGGGAGCTCAAGAGACCCAGCTTCTCCAGTCGCTTCAGCTCTGAATAGATCTGGCTGTAAGCCGGACTCGAGTAAAAGAAGCGGATGGCCCAGTTGATCCATTTCTTGATGTCGTAGCCCGACAATTCCGCGCCGCCGGAAAGCATCCCGAGCAACGCCCACCCGGTGGGCGACACATTCAACCCACCAGATCCAGTCGCGGCTTCATCCGTCACCCGCCAAGGCTAGCAATGGTGACATCCGGAGAGCGCGCTACTACCGCTGACCGGGAGGACGCGTTGCATACCGAGAAGGAAAGGCGAGAAGGTGGCGGCGAGTCCCATTTTCGAAGGAKGGGTATGACCGAGGAGTTGACCGCGGCTCGAGGCAGTGGCTTGATCACGCCGGCGGCACCCGAGATGCGGCGCGTGCTGGGCCACTTCTGCACTGGTATCGCCGTGGTCACCGCTCACGACGACACCCGTCCGATCGGGTTCACCTGTCAATCGGTCACCTCGGTGTCGCTGGATCCGCCCTACATCTCCTTCTGCCCGTCGAACTCATCGATGAGCTGGCCGCTGATCCGCGCCGTCGGGGCGCTGTGTGTCAACGTCCTCGCCGCTGATCAGCACGATGTGTGCGCACAATTCGCAACACGCGGCGAGGACAAGTTCGCCGGAATCGAATGGCGCCGCGGCGCCAATGGTGCCCCAACACTGCACGGGACGCTGGCATCGATCGAAGCCGAGCTTGAGTTCGAACACGGGGCCGGCGACCACTCGATCGTCGTTGCCCGCGTGTCGGGCCTGTGGGCACACGAAGAACGGGGACCACTGTTGTTCTACCGCGGCGGGTACGGCGCATTCGACGGAGCGGCCCATGCCTGACTTCGATGTCGAGGTCGACGTAGTCGTCGCCGGTTCCGGAGGCGGTATCACCGGCGCGTACACCGCTGGGCGCGAGGGCCTTTCGGTACTTCTCGCCGAAGCCACCGACAAGTTCGGCGGCACCACGGCGTACTCGGGAGGCGGCGGGATGTGGTACCCGTGCAACCCCGTCGTAGAGCGGGCCGGCACCGACGACACCATGGATGCCGCACTCGCCTATTTTCACGCCGTTGTCGGCGACCGGACGCCGAGAGCCCTGCAGGAAACCTATGTGCGCGGTGGCGCCTCACTCATCGCGTATTTGGAGCAGGATCCCGCATTCGAGTTCACTGTGCTGCCGTGGCCGGACTACTACGGCTCGGTGCCCGACGCCCGCAACGACGGCTTCCGTCACATCATCCCGCTGCCGCTGCCCGACAGCGAACTGGGCCGCTACGCCGGGCTGGTGCGAGGACCGCTGGACGTCGAGCGACTCGGCACTGCTGCGTCGGACCTGCTCACCGGCGGTCGCGCGCTGATCGGCCGATTCCTTGCCGCACTGAACGCAATGCCCGATGTCTCCTGCTGGCGCAACGCAGCACTGACGGAGCTGATCAACGATAACGGCCACGTCCTCGGCGCGCTTATCCAACAGAACGGGATCCCGGTGCGGGTGCGGACACGTCGCGGGGTACTGCTCGCCAGCGGCGGCTTCGAACAGAACGAAACCATGCGCGCGCAGTACGGCGTACCCGGAAGCGCGATCGACACCATGGGCGGTCCCGGCAGCACCGGCGCCGCGCACCGGGCCGCAATCGCCGCGGGCGCTGATGTCGACCTGATGGATCAGGCCTGGTGGTCGCCTGGGATGACCCATCCCGATGGACGATCCGCGTTCGCGCTGTGGTTCACCGGAGGCATCTTCGTCAATCAGAACGGTCAGCGTTTCGTCAACGAATCCGCGCCGTACGACCGCATTGGCCGTGAGGTGATACGCCAACTCGACGACGGCTCGACCGCCCTGCCGTTCTGGATGATCTATGACGACCGGGAAGGTGAGGTTCCACCGGTGAAGGCCACCAACGTGTCGATGGTCGACACCGCGCACTACCGCGAAGCAGGCCTATGGCACTCCGCCGACACCTTGGCGGAGCTTGCCGAATCCATCGGCGTACCCGCCACCGAACTGGAGGCCACGGTGCAGCGGTACAACAAGCTGGCCGCAACCGGAGTCRACGACGATTTCAACCGCGGCGGCGAAGCTTATGACCGGGCTTTCACGGGTGGCGAGTCACCCCTGGTCCCGATCGACCAACCGCCCTATCATGCTGCCGCATTCGGCCTTTCCGACCTCGGGACCAAAGGCGGGCTTCGCACTGACGCACACGCCCGCGTGCTGAGCGCAGAGGGGACACCGATTCCTGGCCTCTATGCGGCGGGCAACACCATGGCAGCGGTCTCGGGTGAGACCTACCCGGGTGGCGGCAATCCCATCGGTGCCTCCATGCTGTTCAGCCACTTGGCAGCACGACACATGGCCGGCACGGACTCCGCCGGGTGAGCACGCCGATCAGCGCCGAGCAGGCTCGGCATGCGGACGGACTCTACGGTCCGCTCACCCAGTCACTGCGGGCCCTCATTGACGTCGTGATCCGCAGCGAGGCTGCCGACGACGATGTAACACAAGCGCACGCCCTGATCGAACAAGCCGCGGCACTGTTGAGTTCACGTCTGGATCCCGAACCCTTCGGAGTGCGCACCACCACCGAGGGCGGCATTCTCACCTGGGGCAATGTGGCGATAGGGATGCGAAATGCCATCGCACCCCCGCTGAACGTCGTTCATGGCGAAAATGGCTGTACATCAGCGGATTTGACGCTCCGCGCTCCTTATGAAGGCCCGCCCGGCCACGTTCACGGCGGGGTATGCGCACTCATACTGGACCATGTTCTCGGGGCAACCGCACACCGCCCAGGAAAGCCCGCCTTCACCGGCACGCTGAATCTGCGCTACGTCGCCCCTACTCGTCTCGGCACGATTCGGGTCGAGGCTTGGATCGAAAGCGAGACCGATTCGAAAACGATTGCTGTAGGCCGTATCACGGATACGAACGGCGTTGTGACCGTGCAAGCAGAAGGCACCTTCATCAGACCGAAAGCGAAATCATGAAAGTCGACTTCCACACAGAGCCCGCGTTTGAAGGGTGGTTCGCCACCGATGACGACGGTGACACCCATCTGATCGGCGGCAAATGCACCGCGTGCGCGACCTATGTGTTCCCGCCGCGGGAGAACAACTGCCCCAACCCGGCCTGTGACAGCGACACCCTGGCGTTGGTCCCGCTGTCGCGGCGCGGCACGGTGTGGAGCTACACCGAAAACCGCTACGCACCACCCCCGCCGTATCCCTCCCCGGACCCCTTCGAACCGTTCGCCGTCGCCGCGGTCGAACTCGAAGAAGAAGGCCTCATCGTGCTCGGCAAG
>NZ_JBFUKN010000068.1:0-33494 GCF_056400845.1 Mycobacterium sp. P4_H6
CCCTGGTGGTGTCGCTGATCGTCACTCGCGTCACCTTGTCGATGCCCACACCGCCGGCCGGCCCGGTTCCCGCGAGGATCAGCTTCCGTATCAGTTGCGGCCGCCGAGCAGCGATCTCCTGAGAGACCATGCCGCCCAACGAGAATCCGAGAAGATCGACCTGCTCGAAGCCCAGTGCGCGGATGAATGCGATGGCGTCGTCCGCCATCGCGGCCACCGATGTCGGTGTCTTACCGCGGGAGGCTCCGACGCCCCGATTGTCGAAGGTGATGACGCGGTGCTGCGCGGCGATGCCGTCGACGACGCGCGGATCCCAGTTGTCCAGGACGGCCGCGAGGTGATTGAGGAAGATCACCGGCACGCCTGCTGCGGTGCCGACGTCGCGGTACGCGAACGTCGTGTCACCGACGTCGATCGTCTTGGTCGGGGTATCCCTGTACGTTCGCGCGCTCATCGGTTGGCACCTCTCCATGTATACCGTTCGGTGTACTTCGTTGCCGACGCTACACGCCAGCCGGGGCGATGTAAACCAAGCGGTATACTTCGGTGATGACCGTGACATCTGATGTGCAACCGGCGCCCGGGCGCGGCGGCCGGGGGGCGCGCCAACGGATTCTGGACGCCGCCATCAGGCTCTTCTATCAGGAGGGCATCAACGCCACCGGTGTCGAGCGGCTCGCGGCCGAGGCCAACGTCTCCAAACGCACTCTTTATCAACACTTTCCGAGCAAGACGGCCGTGGTCGAGGAGTATCTGCGCCATATCAGGCAGGGTGTCGGTGATCCCGTCGTACCCGGACCCGCGGCGGCCAACCGCAGCCCGAGGTCACGCATCCTGGCACTGTTCCAGACGCCTCCGGCGGGAGGGCTGATGCGAGGTTGCCCGTTCCACAACGCGGCTGTCGAGGCCGCCGACGGTATGCCCGAGGTGCACGAGATCGTCGAGGCGCACAAGCGCAGCTACATTGACGGGCTCGTCACGCTGGCGCGCGCAGCGGGGGCGGCCAATCCCAAACTGCTCGGCCACCAGCTCGCATTGCTCTTCGAGGGGGCCGCCGCCATGTCGACCTCGCTCAACGACCCCGCACCCTGGACGCACGCCAGGAAGGCCGCCCAGACCCTGCTCGACGCTGCGATCAGTCGCGCTCCGGCGTGACCGCGACGACGACCTTGCCCTTGGCCCGTCCGGACTCGACGTAGGCCAGCGCGTCGTTGGTCTCATCGAACGGGAACACCCTGTCCATCACCGGACGGATGGCGCCCGCATCGATCAGCGTGGTGATCTCCCGCAGCTGCCCACCATCGGCGCGCATGAAGAGGAAGTGGAAGCGGACGCCGAGCCGACGGGCACGCCGTCGCGTCCCCGAGCTGAGTGCCCGCAGCAACAACCGGACGTACCAGGGCGCTCCGATCTGCGCGCCGAAGACGTGATCGGGCGGCCCGGAGATGGAGACCAATGTGCCGCCCGGCTTGAGGATCCGCAGCGACTTCTTCAGCGCGGCGGTGTCCTGGCTGTGCAGCACGACGTCGTAGTCGCTCAGGACGTCTTCGAACTCCGCTGTCCGGTAATCGATCACGATGTCGGCGCCCAGACCCTTGACCAGATCGAAGCTGCCGGGGCTGCACGTGGTCGCGACAGTCGCGCCCAGATGTCTGGCCAACTGGATGGCGATGGTGCCGACACCGCCGGTGCCTGCCTGGATGAAGACCCGTTGGCCCTTCTGCAGGCCGGCGCTCTCGACGAGTGCCTGCCACGCGGTCAGGGCGACCAGTGGTAGCGAGGCGGCCTCGACCATGCCGAGCGCACGGGGCTTTTGGGCGACGTCGCGGTGGTTCATCGCGATCAGCTCGGCGAACGTCCCGATCCGGTCCTTGTCCGGGCGTGCGTACACCTCGTCGCCGGGCGCGAAATCCCGTACCCGGGCGCCCACCCGCCGCACGACGCCGGCCACGTCGTTGCCCGCGATCTGAGGCAGCCGGTAGGGCAGTATCAGTTTGAACTCACCGTCGCGGATCTTGGCGTCCAACAGATTGACCCCGGCGGCGTGGATCTCGACGAGGACGTCGTCGGCGCCGACGACGGGTTCGGGCATCTCCGCTTTGCGGAGGACGCTCTTCTTCGCATAACGGTCGACCGTGAAGGCTTTCATGAGCGGGTGGTCGCCGCAGACAGGACCGCGTCGTTCAGCGGCGTGGGGCTGAGCGCCACCACGAGCTTCTGGACGCGGCTGAGATTGTCGAGAAGGTAGCGGCGTCGCGGATGCCTGGCGGTCAGCGCGCGCTCGACGGCGTTGACCACCTTCTTCGGGTCGGCGGCCAACTTCTGCATACGCCCGAGCAACTGCCGGGTACCGCCCAGATGGGCGGAATACAGTGCGCGGTGCCGGGGGTCGAGTGCGTTCACCATCCGGTCGTGCTCGACGAGGATGTCGCCCCACATGTCGGTGCGGATGGGGCCGGGCTCGATGAGCGACACCGCAATGTGCCACGGCCGCAGTTCTATCCGAAGCGCATCGGCGAGTGACTCGATCGCGTACTTCGACGCGCTGTAGGCACCGGTACCCGGGGTCGTGATCAGCCCGCTGACCGAGGACATGAACACCACCCGGCCGCGAGCGGCCCGGATCTGGGGCAGTACTGCCTTGGTGACCGCTATCTGAGCGGTCACGTTCACCTCGAACTGCCGCGACAGGTCGTCGAGGTGCAGGCCCTCCACCGGTCCGTTCACGATGATGCCCGCATTGTTGACCACACCGTCGAGCGTTTCGGGTAGCTGGTCGGGAAGGGCGGCGATGGCGTCCCGGTCGGTGATGTCGAGGGGTACGGCGTGCACGTGTGGAAGCCGGTCGAGACCCTGCAGGGCGGAATCGGACCGTGCCGTCGCGTACACCTCCCATCCGTGGCCGCTGAGGTGCTCGGTGATCGCGCGGCCGATGCCGCGGCCCGCGCCGGTGACCAGTACAGAGCGCATGTGGTTCTCCCTCTCGTGGGAAATGGGAGAAAGGAGAACCCTCGTCCCTTGTATACCGAATGGTGTACTTGGGACGGTACACGTCGCGGCTGCGACATGTAAACCGATCGGTGTTATTTCTCTGTGCGACGGCGCTGCCGTGCGGCCGGCCGGTGCGCCGCGATGAGTTCTTCGATGTGATGGGCGACCTGTTCCAGGGGTGTGGTCGAACGCGCAGCGCGTGCGAGTATCACCGCGCCTTCCATCGAGGCGACGATGGTCGTCGACAGTGACTGCGCCACGTCCTCGGCGATCCCGTCGCGGATGAGGCGTTCGGCGAGCAGTGTGCCCCACGTGGCGAACACCTCGGCGGCCGCCGCCGCGGCCTCGGGAGCTTCGTCCCCGCTGCAGGCCGCAGCGACGATGGGACAGCCGCCTTCGAACTCCGTGCTCAACAGGACGGTGCCCCACATCCGGGCGAATGCACCCACAGGATCCGGCGTGTCAACAAGGCCGCGTATGGTGCCCGAAAGCTCATCGCCCGCAAAACGTGTTGCGGCAGTGACGAGTTCGGCCTTGCCGCCAGGGAAGTTCAGGTAGATGGACCGCCTGGTGACGCCGCTGGTCTCCAGGATGCGCGCAATCCCGGTACCCGCCACGCCGTGGCGCTGCATCAGGACGGCGGTCGCCGAGGTGAGTCGATCTCGTACACGCATGGTTGCAATATACCAATCGGTTTACTACGGTGACGGGCACAAGTACACCAATCGGTATACCGGACGCGCACCACGACCGGCGTGACGGCCGCGAAAGGCGACATGACCACCAAGACGACGAGCTGGAAAGATGCGCCGACCAGAACGATCGATGTCGACGGCATCACCTACGCGTACCGCGAACTCGGTTCCGGCGCCGGTGTGCCGGTGGTGTTCCTGCACCACCTGATGGCCGTGCTGGATGACTGGGACCCGAAGATCATCGAGGGGATCGCCGCCCGCCACCGCGTCATAGCTTTCGACAATCGCGGAGTCGGCGGGACGGGGTCCACGGTGCCGCCGACGGTCGAGGCGATGGGCGCCGATGCCATCGCGTTCATCCGTGCGCTCGGCCACCGCAAGGTCGACCTGTTCGGGTTCTCGCTGGGCGGGGGCGTCGCCCAGATGGTCGCGCTGCAGGCCCCGGAGCTCGTGCGCCGCATGATCCTGGCGGGTACCGGTCCACGCGGTGGAGGTGGTATCGAACGCATCGCCGTGATCACGGCCATCGCGTACGTCAAGGCAGCTCTGACATTCAGCGATGCCAGGAACTTCCTGTTCTTTCCCCGCACCGGCGAGGGCAAGCGCGCGGCGTCGGAGTACTTCCGCCGACTCGCACAGCGGACGTCTGACCGCGACGAGAAGATCAGGCTCCAGGCCAGGATCGGACAACTCAAGGCGATCCGCCGGGCCGGTCTCAGCGCCCCCGATGATCTGTCCGCCATCACCGCGCCGGTGTTAGTCGCCAACGGTGACCACGATGTCATGGTGGCCAGCAGTCACTCGGCCGACTTGGCGCGTCGACTGCCCAACGCCATGCTGAAGATCTATCCACGGTCCGGCCACGGTGGGATCTTTCAACATCACGAGACCTTCGTGCCCGATGCCATCGCATTCCTGGCCGGCGAATAAAGGAGCCATGCACATGAATTCCCTGTCCGAACCATTGACGCTGCCCTGTGGTCAGGTACTGCCCAACCGGATCATGAAGGCGGCGCTCAGTGAGGCATTGGGCGACCGGAAGAATGCTCCCGACGGGCGCCTGGAGCGGCTCTACTCCAGTTGGAGTCAGGGCGGCTACGGCCTGGTCATCACCGGCAACGTGATGGTCGACCGCAGGCAGCTCGGCGAACCCGGGAACGTCGTGATCGAGGATGATCGCGATCTGGACGCATTGTCGCGGTGGGCCAAGGCCACCAAGGACGGCGGGGTGCCCATCTGGGTCCAGCTCAATCACCCAGGGCGGCAATCGAATCCGCTTGCACTCGGGCACACGCCGGTCGCCCCCAGCGCCGTTGCGTTGACCCTGCCGGGCTCGCCGACACCACGGGCGCTCACCGCTGCGGAGATCGAGGACATCATCAACCGGTTTGCGACGGCGGCCGTGGTGTGTGAGTCGGCGGGTTTCGACGGCGTGCAGATCCATGGGGCGCACGGTTATCTGGTGGCGCAGTTCCTGTCGCCGCTGTCCAACCGGCGTGACGACGAATGGGGTGGCGACCCGCAGCGGCGGATGCGCTTTCTCGTGGAGATCGTGCGCCGCATCAGGTCGCGCGTCTCACCGTCCTTCGCCGTGGGGCTCAAACTGAATTCGGCGGACTTCCAGCGCGGTGGCTTCACCGAGGACGAGTCCCGCGGTGTGCTGGCAGCCCTGGCCGGCGAGGGCCTCGACCTCATCGAGGTCAGCGGTGGAAGCTACGAAACTCCCGCGATGATGGGCAAGGCCGCCGACAGCACCAGGGCGCGGGAGGCGTACTTCCTTGAATACGCCCGCACGGTGCGGGAGATCGTCGGGGATGTCCCGCTTGCCGTCACCGGCGGATTCCGGTCGCGCAGCGCCATGGCGGAGGCGGTCGGTACCGGGGAATGCGATGTCATCGGTCTGGGCAGGCCGACGGTGACGACCACCGACGCGGCCGGTGCGATCCTGCACGGTCGGTCGGAGACTGTGGTGGCCCATCAGGTGCGCGCGGGAATGCGCGGGCTGCTCGGCAGGTTCGTGGATCTGAAGTCACTGGACGGCATTCTCGAACTCAGTTGGCACACAGATCAGCTGCACCGGATCGGGGCCGGCCACGCCCCGGACGTCAACCGGGGCCGGATCGCGACGACGCTGGCGATGCTCCGGCGCAACGGCACCGTCTCGATCGGGCGCAGGCGCGGGATGTAGCTCGCGCGCTATACCGCGACGGTGACGAACCGGGTTGCCGGCAAGGCGGATCCGATCACGGTGCCCTGGGCGGTCCCGTTCGGTGTGCTGATCGGTACCGTCGACCCGGGTACCAGTTCATCGCCGTTGTCGGTGTCACCGGCGAACCAGTCGTTGAACCACTGAGTGGACAGCTGCACGACGGCGGGCGGGTTCTGCGGCCGCGGGAAGCCCGCGAGCAGCGAGGCGACGAACTGCACGACGGGGTTGCCGCCCCGCATCGAGTCCATGTGCACGCCACCGGCGAGCACCACGCCGTTGAACCGGCCGGGCCGGGCCGCGTTCAGATCCGCCTTGAGGTTGCTGTTGGAGTTGAAGGAGTTCGGCGGTGCGCCGATCTCACGGACCGGGATGTAACGGCCGGTGGCGGTTTCGTAAGCCTGCAGCTTGCCCAGCGCGACCACTGCGGCGCTGCCGAGCGGCACGCCGTCCAAGGTGATGACACCGACCAGGTCGTCGGCGTCACCGTTGTCCACGAGGTAACCGGCGACCGCGGCCACCAGCCCGCCGCCGGCCGAATGGCCTGCCAGCCCGAACTTCTCGGGCAGCCGCGCCTCTGCGGGGTCCAGGCCGTAACGGGTGGCGAAGCCCGCGGCCAGCGCGCTGTCGGTCAACGCCTGGCGGTCACCGTCGAACAGGTCGGCGATGGCGGCGGCCAGACCGTCACCGTTGATCCAGCTGTCGTCACCGGCATAGGGATTCGAGGAGATCGTGGGTGTCACCACGATGGCTCCGGTGGATGCGGCGAGGTTGGCCGCGGTGAAGCTGTACATCGGACCGAGCGCGAAGAAGCCGTGTTGCAACACGATCAGCTTCGTCGGCACCACATCCCCCTCGGGGTAGTACCAGTTCGCCTTCACCCGCTGCCCGGTGGACAGCAGAATCGTCGAGTTGCGCACCGTCACAGTGCTGTTCGGGGGCAGCACCGGTGGGCCGGTGACGAGCGCCTCCAGCGCCTGCAACGAGTTGAACGCCAGGGAGGCGATCCCGCCCGTGATTCTGTCCGCCACGCCCTGCAGCCAGCGGATCAGGTTCGGCGGCGAGGCGGCAGCGGCCTGCACCGGGGCGGCGGCCTCGGGTGCGGCCAGCGCCAGGGACACGTTCGGCTGCGCGGTGATCCTCGCGACGGCGGCCGCGCCGCCGGAGCTGATGTCGGTCACCGCGGGCGTCGCGACACCGGGGACGGTCTCCACCGTCTCGGCGGCGACCGTCGCCGATCGCTCGGGTGCGCTCGCGGTCACCGGTGCGGAGTGCGGTTTGAGCGCCGTCACGGCCGTGGTCCGCGCGGTGAGGTTGCGCTTCTTTTTCTTCGGGGTGTCGCCGACGGCGTCGTCCACGGGTTTCCCGGTTGCCTCGGCCTCGGGTTCCGCTGTCGCCTTGGGTTCGGTGTCGGTGTCGGTGTCGGTATCCGTGTCAGCGGGGCTGTCGGTCTGGGTGCCGCCCGCCGAGGACGACGAACCGGGCTCCGAGCCCGAACCGGTGCCCGACGTCGAGTCATCGGCTGCCGCGACGCCGGCGCCTGCCAGCACCGCCGCCGACACTCCGGCCGACAGCAGCCCAGCACTTACCCACACCGAAAGGCGTTCCATGAATTCCCCTGACATTGGCACCTGGATCCCTCCGAATATTGACAGGGGCGAAAGCTTTATGGGGGGTTTTGACCGACCGCCATACTCAGGTACTGACGAAGGGAAATACCTATGAAGGCTGTCAGTTGTCTGTCCGGCGAACTGTCCGTGGTCGAGATGCCCACACCGCAGCCCGCCCGCGGGCAGTTGCTGCTCGACGTGCGGCGATGCGGTATCTGCGGGTCCGATCTGCACGCCAAGGACCACGCCGATGAGCTCACCGAGGTGATGGACGCGGTCGGATACCCCGATTTCATGCGTGGGGACACCCCGACTGTCCTGGGCCACGAATTCTGCGGGGAGGTGGCCGAGCGCGGCCGCGGGGTCGCCAAGGAGTTCAAGGTCGGCACCACGGTGGTGTCCTTTCCGCTGCTGCGGGCAAACGGCGGAGTGCATCTGACCGGGCTGTCGCCGCTGGCGCCGGGCGGCTATGCCGAACAGGTACTCGGTGAGGCCGCCATGAGTTTCGTGGTGCCCAACGGCCTGGATGTCGACACCGCCGCACTCACCGAACCGATGGCGGTGGCGCTGCATGCCGTCCGGCGCAGCGATATCGGACGCCGGGACACCGCGATCGTGATCGGCTGCGGACCGGTCGGGCTGGCCGTCATCTGTCACCTCAAGGCTCAGGGTGTGGCCACCATCGTCGCCAGCGACTACTCGCCGACCCGCCGCGCGCTTGCTACCCGGTGCGGCGCCCATGTGGTGGTCGATCCGGCGCACGACTCGCCCTATGACCGGGTCGCCGCGCAGAAGGGCGTCATCACCGCGGCCCCCGATCTCTACGAACTCGGCATGGGCTCGATGGAGAAGCTGCGCAAGGTGCCGGGCTGGGCGCACCTCTACCGGATCGCGGACAAGCTGGGCGCGGCCGGACCGAAGAGCCCGGTGATCTTCGAGTGCGTCGGGGTGCCGGGCATGATTGACGGCGCCATCGCCGCCGCACCCGTGGCCAGCAGGGTGATCGTGGTCGGGGTCTGCATGGGCGACGACCGGCTACGCCCGGCGATGGCGAACGGCAAGGAGATCGACCTGCGGTTCGTCTTCGCCTACACCCCGCTGGAATTCCGGGACACCCTCTACCTGCTGGCCGACGGCAAGGTCGATGCGTCGGCTCTGGTCACCGGCACCGTCGGCCTGGACGGGGTGGCCGCAGCGTTCCAAGCGCTCGGGGATCCGGAATCGCAGGCCAAGATCCTGATTGATCCGCGTAGCCCGGCCGTCGAACCTGGTTCGCCTGTCGCTTGAAACCCGTTCACCAGCAGTTCTTTTCGTCGGTGACATTGGTCAAACACGGGGCGCGTCAACTGCGTTGGCGCGTGACGTGTGCGACAGTTGGGAAACTATGGGTAGCAACGTGACATGGCGTGACCCGCTGTCGTTGTCGTTCGAGGTGCACCGCCGGGTGTTGCTGGCCCGGCTGCGGCGCCGCCAGCGGCGTCAGGCCGCCGCTGCACCGCGGTCGCGGCTGTCCTGACCGGGCTTCTCCGACCGGGCCGGTGACTGCGCGGTCTTGGGTCCGGTCCGGTTGCCGCCGAACGCACTTCGCGGTCCGTCGCGCAGGGTGACGACGGGGGCGCCGGGGCTCTTCTTGACCGTCGGCGACGTCTCCAGTTCGTCGTCGTCGTCGGAGGACGCCTCATCCCCGAGGGTGGTTTCGACGTCCACGTCGGGCTCGGGCGTCGTTGCTGAGGTTGCCGTTTGCGTGGTGGCCGCACCGGTGGCGGCCGGCGCCATCGCAGGTGTGACCGGGTGGCGCTTGACGCCCAGCAGGTTCTCCAGGCCTTCACGTACCGCTCCGGGTACCGCGTTCAGTGCTTCGATGATCTTGTGCGGCGGGGTGAACAGCGAGAAAGGTGTGCGCACTTCGGGGTTCAGGTTCAGCCGGTCGGTGTAGCCCATGTCGATGATGACCCGCAGCAGCGGCTCGACGAGACCCAGCAGTCGCTCCGCCGGGACCGACACACCCAGGTGGTAGGCGATGTCGCGCAGCGGGCCGAGCAGCGGCAGACGCGACGCCGGCACCAAGATGTAGGTGTCGGTGCCGCCGGTGACGAGGTCGGTCACGGTTTTCACGTGGTTGGCCGGGTCGGTCGGGTCCACCGCGTCGTACCACTTGTCGACGTGCGCGTACTCGTGTCCCAGCACGGCGTTCAGGATCGCCACCGGATTGAAGTAGGCCGGAAAGTCACCCCACAGGTCGTACTCGTTGACGATGTAGGTGGTGTTGTACTGCGAGGGTTGTCCCGGCCCCATCGCGGACACCACGTTGGGGATGGACAGCCCGGGGAACCGCCCGAAGATGCCGCCGTTCGGCACGAACGGGGTGGCGATCTGCAGGAAGCTGATGTCCTGCTCGGGCGGATTCGCCGAGGCCACCACGTCCCGCTTGAGCTGTTCGACGAGCAGGGCGCCCAGCGAGTATCCGGCGACGAGCACCTTGCCCGAGGTGGTGAGCAAGTTCTGGTGCAAGACCGGCATGCCGACGCGCAGACTGCGGTCGAGGTTCAGCGACGCCGGATACTCGGTGGCGATATAGCTGTCGCCGACCGGGACGACGGTGTTGCTGAGCTTGGCCGGCAGTCGCTCCGACAGCGGGTCGCTGCTGCCGCCGATCCCGATGACGGTGCTGACCAGCCCGACCAGCGGGCGGAATCCGCTGACCCCGATGGCCTGACCGCAGACCAGCGCGATCGAAACCACGACGGCGAACAAGGCCGTCGTGAGTGTTCTGAACCGTGATCCGGCCATGTGTGCCCCCTCGACGAACAGGACCGTACCCCGGTATTACAGCTCGCAGAGGAGATTTGCCGCGTTCGCATCCGCGGGCGATTAGAGTCAGCCCGCATGAAGGTCTTACGGGGAATTGTCGCGGCGGCCGCGGTCGCGGCGGGCTTCGGCGGAATTGCCACGACGGCAGCCCCGGCGGCGGGAGCCGATGTGGTGGCATATCTGGTCAACGTGCACGTGCGGCCCGGGTACAACTTCCCCAACGGTGATGTGGCGATCGCCTACGGCCAGACGATCTGCGACCGGGTCGCGGCCAAAATGCCCTACCCGCAGTTGGTCGACCAGCTCAAGGTCGATTTCCACACCACCGACTACTACCAGGCCGGGTACCTGGTCAATCAGGCGATCAACGAGCTGTGCCCGGCGCAGATCTGGCAGCTGCGCGAATCGGCTGCCGGGTACACCGGCTGACACGAGAACGGCGGCACCCCCGGACAAGGATGCCGCCGCCGCTCGTCTGCTGCCCGATCAGGGGCAGGTGACCTCGATCTCGAACGGCTTGTTCACCGGTGTCATCGGGTTGGCCATGTCGATACCGGTGGCGGTGCCGGTGATCTTGTAGGTGTTGCCGTCCTTTTCGGCCTTCGCCTCGCCACCCGCGCCGGCGGCGTAGCCKAGGGTCACACCGTTGACGTTGCCCAGGCCGATGGAGGTGACGGTGGGGGCGTCGCCCTCGCTGACGACGGCGGCGATGCCGGTGGTGGCCTCACCGATGGCGATGTTCACGTTGCCGCCCATGGCGGCGCACACGATGCTGCCGTTGACGGTCTTCTCCTGGCCGTCGATGACGACCCTGGTGGTGCCCGACCCGGTGGCGGCGGTGGGCGATTCGGCGGCCGACGTCTCCGAGGCCGAGGATGCGGCAGCGCTCGTCTCCGAGGCGCTGGTTGCAGAAGAGGACTTGTCGTCCGAGGAACAGCCGGACAAGCCGGCGATGAGGAGAGCCGCACCACTCACGGCAACTACGAAGCCACGCTTCACCACTGATCTCCTTAGGTTGTGCGACCAATCAAGATCGCCGGATGAACCTCAGCAGTATGTGCGCCGCCGGACGCATAATCATCAGATTGCGCGAAAATCTTGTCTGACCGCGACAGATCAGCACGACACCCGCAGGGTGAACTTCCCGTCGGTGGTGAAACTGGCGGCGTCGGTGCGAAAGCCCGTCGCCGTTCCTGAGATCACGAAGGTCGGGCCCGCCATGGTGACCTCGGCCGCCGCCTCACCCAGGCCCGCGTTGTAGTTGCCGGTGAATCCGGCCAGGTCACGGATGCCGACGGACTCGGCGGTGAGGTCGTCGCCGCCCGAGACCAGCGCCGTCGTCCCCGACGTCTCGTTGCCGGTGGTGATGGCGGTCTGGAAGCCCATCGACGAACACTGCACCTCGTGGGTGGTGCCGCCGTCGCGGCCGTCGACGGTGATCTGGGCGGTGCCCGCCGCGAGCACTCCGTCGGGCAGTGGGGCGGCCTTGGGCTCCGACGAGCAGGCCGCGCAGATCGCCATAGCACCCACGATCAGGGCCAACGCTCCGATTCTCATGCACCGAATGTACGGCCGGAGTGGGGCGGGCCACTGTGTCTTTGTGGAATGTCGACTTGGTTGAATGTCCAGGTGAGTGCGCAGTTCTTCGAGGTACAGGCCGGTCTACCCGGGCGGTCGGGGCGGGTCGGCACCATCCACACACCCCATGGCGATATCCAGACCCCGGCGTTCATCGCGGTCGGCACGGCGGCCACCGTCAAGGCGGTGCTGCCGGAGACCATGAAAGAGCTTGGTGCGCAGGCGGTTCTGTCCAACGCCTACCATCTCTATCTGCAGCCGGGCCCCGATGTGGTGGATGAGGCCGGGGGCCTGGGCGCCTTCATGAACTGGCCGGGCCCGACCTTCACCGACAGCGGCGGCTTCCAGGTGATGTCCCTGGGCGTGGGGTTCAAGAAGGTGCTTTCGATGGACACCACCCGGGTGCAGGCCGACGATGTGATCGCCGATGGCAAGGAACGCCTCGCCCACGTCGACGAGGACGGGGTGACGTTCCGCTCGCACCGGGACGGGTCCTCGCACCGGTTCACCCCCGAGGTGTCGATCGGCATCCAGCATCAGCTCGGCGCGGACATCATCTTCGCCTTCGATGAGCTGACCACGCTGGTCAATACCCGCAGCTACCAGGAACAGTCGGTGCGGCGTACCCATGACTGGGCGGTGCGCTGTGTGGCCGAGCATCGCCGGCTCACCGAGGTGCGCCATGACAAGCCGTATCAGGCGCTGTTCGGGGTGGTGCAGGGTGCGCAGTACGAGGACCTGCGCCGCCAGGCCGCCCGCGGACTGGCCGATATCGGTTTCGACGGCTTCGGTATCGGTGGCGCCTTGGAGAAGCAGAACCTGGCCACCATCGTCGGGTGGGTGACCGATGAGCTGCCCGACGACAAGCCGCGCCACTTGCTCGGCATCAGTGAGCCCGACGATCTGTTCGCCGCGGTCGCCGCCGGCGCGGACACCTTCGACTGTGTGTCCCCGTCCCGGGTGGCACGGAACGCGGCGGTGTACTCGGCGACCGGACGGTTCAACATCACCGGGGCGCGGTTCAAGCGCGATTTCACCCCCATCGACGCCGAATGTGACTGCTACACCTGCGCGAACTACACCAGGGCCTATATCCATCACCTGTTCAAGGCCAAGGAGATGCTGTCCTCGACGTTGTGCACGATCCACAACGAGCGCTTCACGGTTCGCCTGGTCGACCGGATCCGGCAGTCGATCCTCGACGGTCGCTTCGATGAGCTGCAGGCAGACGTCCTGGGCCGGTATTACGGCAGATCCCGGGCTTCTTAGACATTTGTACAATAACGGCATGACAAAGGACGGGGCGAGCGAAGCGACGGGGGATGGCACTGCGGACCCGCAGATGCTGCTGTTCCAGATGCTCGACCCCGCCAACCGGGCGAACCCCTATCCGCTGTTCGCGCAGATCCGCGAACTCGGACCGCTGCTCATGCCGGAATCCAACATGACGGTGTTCTCGTCCTTCGCCGACTGCGATGAGGTGCTCCGGCATCCCGATTCGTGCAGCGACAGCATGAAATCCTCTGTCGTGCAACGCCATCTGGCGTCCGGCGCGATGCCCCCACGGGGGAACACGCCCGGCTTTTTGTTCCTGGACCCGCCGGATCACACCAGGCTGCGCAAGCTGGCGCAGCAGGCATTCGCGCCGCGGGTGGTGCGGGCGCTGGAACCCGAGATCGCCGCAATGGTCGACAGCCTGCTGGACGCAATGGCCGACGCCGGCTCGGCCGACCTCATCTCCGATCTGGCCTACCCGCTGCCGGTGGCCGTGATCTGCCGGCTGCTCGGTGTTCCGGTCGAGGACGAATCACAGTTCAGCAGTGCCGCGGCACTCGTGGCGCAGGCGCTGGACCCGATCATGTCGATCACCGGTGCTCCCGACCCCGAGGCCGACGCCCGCCTCGAGGCCGGCGCGTGGCTGCGCGAGTACCTGGGTGAACTGGTCGAGCAGCGGCGCGCGGACCCGCAGGAGGATCTGATCTCGGCGCTGATCGCCGCCGAAGAGGGCGGCGACCAGCTGACCGCGGACGAGATCGTGGCGACCTGCAACCTGCTGCTCATCGCCGGTCACGAGACGACGGTCAACCTGATTGCCAATGCGGCACAGGAGATGTTGCGCACGCCGGCGCACTGGTCGGCCCTGGCGGCCGATCCCGAACTGGCGGGCGCGATCGTGGAGGAGACGTTGCGGTTCGATCCGCCGGTGCAGCTGGTGATGCGGATCGCCGGGGCGGACATGCGCATCGGCGATATCGACATTGCCGCGGGCGACACCATGTTGCTGCTGCTCGCGGCCGCCCAGCGCGATCCCGCCATGTACGACGCACCGGATGTGTTCCGGCCGGGACGGGACGCGACGCGGCATCTGTCCTTCGGGCTCGGCCCGCACTTCTGTCTGGGTGCGCCGCTGGCCCGGCTGGAGGCCAGGGTGGCGCTCTCCAAGCTCACCGCGCGATTCCTGCGGGCGCGGTCGGCCGGCGATCCGGCGTACAAGCCGAATGTCACCCTGCGCGGTCTCGCTACGCTTTCAGTCGACTTATGAGCATTTTGGGGTGTATTTCGTCGTAACATCGGCGAATCAGCGGTGATTCCGCACTAGGGTGGGCCCATGCGGATTCTTCTTGTGGGTGCCGGCGGTGTCGGTTCGGCGTTCTGCGCGATTGCGGCGCGACGCGAGTTCTTCGAGCGGATCGTGGTGGCCGACTACGACGGCGCCCGTGCCGAGCAGGCGGCCGCTGCCGTCGGCGACACCCGTTTCAGCGCCGCCCAGGTGGACGCCACCTCGGCCGATGCCGTCGCGGCCCTCGTCCGCGAACACGGCATCACCCACGTGATGAACGCCGTCGACCCCCGGTTCGTGATGCCGATCTTCGACGGCGCCCTCGCCGGCGGTGCCGACTACCTCGACATGGCGATGAGCCTGTCGGTGCGCCACCCCGACAAGCCCTACGAGCTGACCGGCGTGAAACTGGGCGACGAGCAGTTCGCCGTGGAGAAACAGTGGGAGGCCGCCGGACGGCTCGCGCTGGTCGGTATCGGCGTGGAACCCGGGCTGTCGGACGTGTTCGCCCGGTACGCCGCCGATCACCTGTTCGGCGAGATCGACGAACTCGGCACCCGCGACGGGTCCAACCTCACCGTCGACGGCTACGAGTTCGCGCCGTCGTTCTCGATCTGGACGACCATCGAGGAATGCCTCAACCCGCCGGTGATCTGGGAGGCCGACCGCGGCTGGTTCGTCACCGAACCCTTCAGCGAACCCGAGGTTTTCGACTTCCCGGACGGTATCGGGCCGGTGGAGTGCGTGAACGTCGAGCACGAAGAGGTGCTGTTGATGCCGCGCTGGGTGGACTGCAAGCGGGCCACCTTCAAGTACGGACTGGGTGAGGAGTTCATCGACGTCCTCAAGACACTGCACAAGCTGGGACTGGACCGCACCGAGAAAGTGAAGGTCGGCGGCGTCGAGGTGAGCCCGCGCGATGTGGTGGCGGCCTGCCTGCCCAATCCGGCCACCCTGGGTCCGAGGATGACGGGCAAGACCTGTGCCGGTCTGTGGGTGACCGGCACCGGCAAGGACGGGCAGCCGCGGTCGACCTACCTGTACCACGTGGTCGACAACGAATGGTCGATGGCCGAGTACGGGCACCAGTGCGTGGTGTGGCAGACCGCGGTCAATCCCGTTGTGGCGCTCGAACTTCTGGCCAACGGAAGCTGGAGCGGGGCCGGGGTGCTCGGGCCGGAGGCCTTCGACGCGGTGCCGTTTCTGGAACTGCTGACGGCCTACGGCTCCCCGTGGGGGATCAAGGAGCTCTGAAGGTGGTCGCCGCCGCCCCGCCGATCGCCACTGCGGCGCACACGGCGGTGGCCGGCCAGCCGAACCAGCCGACCGCCGCGGCGCCGAACGCGGTGCCCAGGCTGCCACCAACGAAGTACACCACCATGTAGGCACCGTTGAACCGGGCGGGCGCATCGGGTTCGATGGCCAGCACCGTGCTCTGATTGGCAACTTGGGCCGCGAACAGGCCGGCATCGAAGAGTGCGAGGCAGATCAGCGTCACGACGGTGCTGTGCAGCGTCGGCGCCAACACGGCGGCTGAGCCCGCGGCCACGGCCAGTCCGATCAGGATGACAGTGCGCGCCCCGACGCGGTCGGTCAACGCCCCGGCCACCCAAGTGGTGGCAATACCGAGCAGGCCGGCCAGCGCGAAGAGTCCGATCGTATCGGCGGAGTACCCGAACGGTGGTTGTGCCAAAGCGACCGCCACCCCGGACCACACCGTGCAGAACGCGAAGAACCACAGTGCGCCGCGACCGGCGGCCCACCGCAACACGGGATGCCGTCGGTAGAGGCCAGGCAGTGCCCGTAACGCGTCAAGGTAACCGGGACGGATGTGGCCGCGGTCTCCCGGAAGGGCGAGCAGCGCCAGTCCGGCCATTACCGCGCACACTGTGGCGACAATCAGAAGCATTGCTCTCCAGCCGATCTGGTCGGATAGCCAGCCGCCCATGACTCGGCCGCCGAGGATGCCTGCCGAGATCCCCGCCGTGACGATGCCCAGCGTGGTGGCGCGTCGACGCATGGTGGCGAAGCGTCCGGCGATCGAACTCAATTGGGCCCCGACCGTCGACGTTGCGCCGATCACGCCGACCGCCAAGCCGAGCAGCCACGGTGTGGTGGCCGTCGCGTTGATACCGAGGGCAATGCTGAGCACCGCGAACTGCACCGCCAGAAGGTGTTTCGGGGAGTATCGATCCACGAGTGGCACCAGGGTGGCCAGGCCGAGGAGGTAACCGACCGGCCCGCATGCCAGCGCGGCTCCGGCCGTTGCGACGGGCGTATCGACGTCGCGGGCGACATCGGCGATTGCCGGCTGCAGCGGATAGATGGTCGCTGTGCCCACCGCGGCGGCAACGGCCATGAAGGTTATCGTCTTCGCGCTCAGAACGGTGGTGGATTCTGTTGACAGGACTCGTGTTTGCACAGGTCCGACGCTAGGCAGCCGATGATCTGATTGCTGGCGGCATTTCGACACGGTAGTGCGGTAGCGTCGGACACATGCCGATCGAGCTCACCGCCGAGCAGGCCGCCGCGCGGCTGCAGGCGACCGACACATTGGGAATTCCACTGGGGCCCGGCCAGCCGCCGGCGTTCCTGGCGGCGCTGGGCGAGCGCGACGACTGGACCGATCTGCGGGTCTACGGTGCGCTGCTCTCGGTGATGACCGAACTCTTCACCCGCAAGGGCGTGCACTACCTGTCCGGGTTCTACGGGCCGTTGGACCGGGGTCTGCGCGACAGCGGCGCCGACGTCGAGTTCACGCCCGCCGACTTCCGGCGCTTCGGACCGCTGCTGCGGCGGCAGTCACCGCGGGTGATGACCACGGTGACGGCACCGCCGGACGCCGACGGCTGGTGCTCGCTGTCGCTGCACGCCGGCGGCACCATCGACGAATTGCGCCGCGCCGGAGCGGATCCCGACCGGGTGCTCATCGTCGAGGCCTCCGACGCGTTCCCGCGCACCTACGGAATGGGCGATCAGCACCGCCACGCCCTGCACGTCGACGAGATCGACATCCTGGTGCGGTCCTCGGAGGCGCCGCTCGCGCTGCCGGGTGGTGACACGCCGCCCAGCGATGTCGACCGGGCCATCGCCGAGAACGCGGTCGCTTACATGCCGTCGGGGGTGACCCTGCAGACCGGCATCGGCTCCATTCCCAACCAGATCGCCACCCTGCTCGCCGAGGGGGACGGCGGCGAATTCGGATTGCACAGCGAGATGTTCACCGACGGCTGCATGCGCCTGCACCGGGCGGGCAAGATCGCCAACGCCCACAAGGGCCAGTTCGACGGCGTCAGCGTGACGACTTTCGCGTTCGGGTCGGCCGAACTCTACGAATGGCTGGACGGTAATCGGGAGGTGGCCTTCCTGCCCGTGGAGGTGGTGAACGCCCCCGAGGTGATCGCCGAGAACGACCGGATGGTCACCATCAACGGTGCGCTGGGCATCGACATCCACGGGCAGGTGGTCGCCGACACCATCAATGGCGGTCAGTTCAGTGGCATCGGCGGGGCCGAAGATTTCGTGGCCGGCGCCGGCCTCGAGCTGTCCGACCGCTCACTCATCTGCCTGCCATCGACGTACATGAAGGACGGTGAACTGCGCTCGCGCATCGTGCCGTGGTTCGGACCCGGAGCGGTGATCACCACACCGCGCCATCATGTGGACGTGATCGTCACCGAACACGGCACCGCCGAACTGGAGGGCCTGACGGTCCGCGAGCGGGGCGAGGCGCTCGCCGCCATCGCGGATCCGCAGTTCCGCGACGGCCTGCTGGAGGCCGCCCACCGGGCAGCCAAGGGCCGGTCTCCGGTCGCAGACCGCACCATCCTCTTGTAACTAACAAAATGTAAGTTATGGTCGTCGGATGGGAGACGAYGCGCGGCGCTTCGTGGTCATCGGCGGCGGGCTGGCCGGGCTGGCCTCGGCGGTCTGGCTGGCCGAAGCCGGCCGCACCGTGACACTGCTGGAACGGCGCGGCAGCCTGGGCGGCCGTACCCATGCGATGCGCGCCGAGGCCGTCGACGATATTCCCGACAACGGCCAGCACGTCATCGCCAGCGGATATCAGCACCTCTACCGGTATCTGACCAGCGTCGGCACCCGCGAACACATCGCGTTCCCGAAATCCTCCACGCTGCGCTGGCCCGACGGGCGCAAGGTCACCATGCACACCACCGGAATCGGCGCGATCCGCACCCTGTTCGGCGTGCACCCGGATGCGAGCTGGCCAGACCGGCTGCGCGCCGCGCGGGCCACCATGCTGCTGGGGTGGCAGGCGCTGCGGCCACCGGCCGACCTCGCCGACATCTCCACCGAGCAGTGGTTCGACCGGGTCGGGATGCCCGCGCCGGCGCGGGAAGCGTTGTGGGACTGGCTGGCTCTGGGAATCGCCGCCGAACCGGTCGCGCAGGAGTCGGCGAAGGTCTTCGCGAACGTGCTCGGCACCGGTATCCGGCTCGGCATCAAACACCGCACCCCGGTCACCATCGGTTACCCCACCGTCGACCTGGACACCCTCTACATCGACGGGGCCCTGAAGGTGTTCGAGGAGCACGGCGTCGACGTGCGCTACCGGGCGGTGGCGCGGCGCATCGTCATCAGCGATGGCCGGGTGACCGGTGTGCTGCTGGCCGACGGCACCGAGATCCCCGCGGACGCCGTGGTGTGCGCGGTACCGAACGGCAGTATCGCCGGCCTGCTCGACGATCTGCCCGAGCACCCGGAAATCTACGCCGCGGCAGACAAACTGGGCTACACACCCATCGTCAGTACGAACCTGTACCTGGACCGGCCGTTGGGCACCGAGTCCGCCTTCGAGGGCCTGATCGGCGGCACCGGCGTCATCGACGAGGTCTTCGACCGGCAGATCATGCACGGCCGCAGCACCGAACGGTCATGGCTGTACTGCCTGACCACCAGCGGCGCCTACGCGCAGATCCACAAGAGCAACGACGAGATCGTCGAGGAGCAGCTGGCCTTGCTGCGCCGCTACTACCCGGCCGCCGCGCAGGCGAAAGTGCTTGAGGCGCAGGTGGTCAAGATGCCGCGGGCCACCTTCTCCCAGGTCGTCGGCACCGATTCGCTGCGACCACCGCAACGCACCTCGGTGCCCACGCTGGTGCTGGCCGGGGACTGGACCGCCACCGACTGGTCGGCCACCATGGAAAGCGCCGTGCAGAGCGCGGCCAAAGCCGTCGACCTGTTACTGGCATGACGCGCCGTCGGCTCAGCGGTGCCGACCGCCGGGCCCAGCTCCTCGACGTGGCCCGCGATATCGTCGCCGCCGACGGTTACCCGGCGGTCACCATCGACCGGGTCGCCGGYGAGTCCGGGGTCACCAGAGCGGTGGTCTATCAACACTTCACCGATCTGGCCGGACTGATGACCGCGCTGCTGGACCGCGAATCCGCGGTGGCCTTCGCCGGGATCGGCAGCGTGCAGGACGTGCGCGATATCGACGAACTGGGCCGCGGCATCCTGGCCTATCTCCATGCTGCCCCCACCAGTTGGCGCATCATCCTGCGGCCGCCCGACGGTGCACCTGCGGAAGTGCGGGTACGCATCGAACTGGGCCGCACCTACGCCAGGACGGTGGCCGCCCGGCACCTGCGGATCGACCCGGACAGCACGGCGGCACGAATCCTGTTGGCCGCCATCGAGGAACTGGCCCGGCTACATCTGGAGGATTCGGCCGCGCACCCCGAGGCGGAGATGCTGACCTACCTCGGATCGTTGGTGGACTGGGCCGCGGGCGTCACAGCGGATTGAGAATCCGGTCCAGGAACTGCCGGGTGCGCTCCTCCTTGGGATTCCCGATGACCTCGTCGGGCGTGCCCTGCTCCAGGATGACGCCCTTGTCGGTGAACAGCACCTGATTGGAAACCTGTCGGGCGAACTGGATTTCGTGGGTGACGACCACCAGTGTCCACCCTTCGACGGCCAGATCCTTGATGACCGAGAGCACCTCGCCCACGAGCTCCGGGTCCAGGGCCGAGGTCGGCTCGTCGAAGAGCACCAGCTTGGGCTTCAACGCGAGCGCCCGCGCGATACCCACCCGCTGCTGCTGCCCGCCGGACAGCTGGAACGGGTACTGATCCTGCTTCTCGGCCAGCCCCACCTGCTCGAGCAACGCGACGGCGTCGGCGACGGCCTCCTCCTTGGGACGCTTCTGCACGATCACCGGGCCCTCGATGATGTTCTCCAGCACCGTTTTGTGCGGGAACAGGTTGTGGCCCTGGAACACGAAACCGCTACGGGACTGGAACCGGCGCACCTCGGGTTTCGTTGTCGGCGTGGCGAAGTCGATCTCGACGTCGTCGACCCGGATCACCCCGGCGTCGGCCCGGTCCAGCGCGTTGAGGGTGCGCAGCAGGGTCGTCTTGCCCGAGCCCGACGGCCCGATGATCGCCGTCGCGGTGCCGGTCGCCACCTTGAACGACACCCCGCGCAGCACCTTGTTCTCGCCGAACGCCTTCTCCACACCCTGGGCCTCGACGCGGTATTCGACGTCAGTGGATTCGGTCATCTCGCCACGTACCTTTCCAGTCGGTGCTCCACTCTGGCCTGCCCGAAGGACAGCACCAGGCAGATCACCCAGTAGTAGATCGCCGCCGTGCCGTAGAGGGCGAAGAACTCGAACGTCGGCGCCGCAACGATCTGAGCCTGCCGCAGCAGCTCGGTCACCAGGATCGTCGACGCCAGCGACGTGTCCTTCACCAGCGAGATCAACGTGTTGGACAGCGGCGGGACCGCGACCCGGGTGGCCTGCGGCAGGATGATGCGCCGCAACGCGCCGGTGTAGTTGTAGCCGATGGTCTCGGCGGCCTCCCACTGACCCTTGGGCACACTCTGGATCGCCGAGCGGATGATCTCGGCGGCGTAGCCACCGACGTTGAGGCTGAACGCGATCACCGCCGCAGGGAACGGGTCGATCTTCACACCGAATTCCGGTAGCGCGTAGAACACGATGAACAGCTGCACCAGCAGCGGTGTGCCGCGGATGATCGAGATGTAGAACCGCGCCACATTGCTGACCACCACGTTCGACGACAACCGGGCCAGCGCCACCGCCAGCGCGATCACCAGGCCGACGATGAAGCTGATGATCGTCAACGGGATCGTCATGGTGAGCGCGGCCTTGGCCAGCGGCCACAGGTTGTCGAGCACCAGTTGGAACGCCGACCGGACCTGCGGGGCCTCCTGCTGGGATCCCGGTGCGCTCGGTGCGCCCTCCGGTGCTGCACCCGTCGCGTCGGCCTTGAGGTACTTCTCCGAGATGGCGGTGAGCTTGCCGTCCGCGCGCAGTTCGTCGAGTGCGCCGTTGAGTTCGGGCAGCAGGCCGCTGTTCTTGCGGGCGGCGAAGCCCTGATCGCTCGTCTCGCCGGTCTGCGCGGCGATCTTGACCGAGGTGTCTCCGGTCTCGGCGAGGTAGGCGTACACCGCGACGCTGTCGTTCACGGTGGCGTCGATGCGGCCCTGGTTGAGCAGGGTGATCGCCTGCGCGAAGCCCTCGACACCTTCGACATTGGCACCGGCGTCGCGGGCGACCTGAGCCCAGTTACTGGTGATCGACTGGGCCGTGGTCTTGCCCTTCAGATCGTCGACCGAGGTGATCGAGTCGTCGTCGGCCCTGGTGACGATCACCCCCTCGCCGACCGTATAGGGCTGGGACAGGTCGTATTTGGCCTGTCGCTCGGGGTTGATGGTGACCTGGTTGGCCACGATGTCGAACCGGTTGGCCTCCAGCGCGGCGAAGATGGAATCCCATGGCGTTTCCACGAACTCGACAGGAACACCCAGCTGTTCACCGACCGCCTTGGCGACGTCGATGTCATAACCGACGAGTTCACCGGTGGCCGGATCGTGGTAGCTGAACGGTGAATAGGTGCCCTCGGTGCCCACCCGCAGCACGCCGGCGGCGCGGATGGGGGTGTCCGCGGGCGCCCCGGTGGCGTCGGCCTTGAGGTAGCGCTGGGAGATCTCCGAGAGTGTGCCGTCCGCGCGTAGTTCGCTCAGCGCCCGGTCGAGCTCGGGCAGGTAGCCGCTGTCCTTGCGGGCCGCGAAACCCTGCTCGCTCTTCTCCCCGACAGTGCCGGCGATCTTCACGCTCTTGTCGCCGGTTTCGGCCAGGTAGGCGTAGACCGCGATGCTGTCGTTGATGACGACGTCGACGCGGCCCTGGTTGAGCAGCGTGATGGCCTGGGTGAAGCCCTCCACGGATTCGACCCGGGCCCCGGCGTCGCGGGCCACCTGCGACCAGTTGCTGGTGGCATTCTCCGCCGCGGTCTTGCCCCTGACGTCGGCCAGCGAGGTGATCGAGTTGTCGTCGGCGCGGGTGACGATGACGCCCTCGCCGACGGTGTAGGGCTGGGACAGGTCGTACTTGCCCTGGCGTTCGGCGTTGATGGTCACCTGGTTGGCGACGATGTCGAACCGGTCGGCCTCCAGCGCGGCGAAGATGGAATCCCACGGGGTCTCCACGAACTCGACGCGGACGCCCAGTTTCTCGCCGACCGCCTTGGCGACGTCGACGTCGTAGCCGACCAGGTCCCCGGTCTTGGGATCGTGATAGCTGAACGGGGAGTAGACGCCTTCGGTGCCGACACGCAGCACACCGGCCGACTTGATCGGGTCGGCGCCCTTGTCGTCGGACGAGCCGCAGCCGACGGCACCGAGGATCACCGCGGCGACGAGGAGTATGGCGAGCGTGACCCGCCGGAGGTTTCCGAGCACGGGCGGACCGTAGCAATGGTTGTCCGCCGGGCACAGGGTTTCGCTCACACGGGCCGGTATACCCAGGGTTCGTGCGGAAGAGTCGCCGGATCGAACTCGGTGAGCATGCCGTCGAGCGTGGTGCTGGCATAGCCGAGGGACGCCGCGATGAGGTGCAGTGCGGGCTGCACCCCGATCTCGGCGAGCGTGACCGCGCCGTCGCGTTTGGCCAGGCGCTTGCCCTCGGTGTTGAGCACCAGCGGCACGTGCGCGTAGGTCACCGGTGGGTAGCCCAGCAGCGCCGCGAGATACGCCTGCCGTGGCGATGACGACAGCAGATCATCCCCGCGCACCACCTGGTCGATGCCCTGGGCGGCATCGTCGACCACCACCGCCAGGTTGTAGGCGGTCACCCCGTCACCACGGCGCAGCACGAAATCGTCCACCACACCGTTGAATTCGCCGTGCAATAGATCGGCGACGGTGTAGGAGAAGGTGTCGCTGCGCAACCGCAATGCCGGCGGGCGGTCCGGGTCGGCCGGGGGTTCGCGGTCGCGGCAGGTCCCCGGATAGGCGCCCTCCGGGGCATGCGGAGCCCGCGGCGCGCCGAGGATGTCCTTTCTGCTGCAATAGCATTCGTACACCAGGCCGCGATCGGAGAGCTCGGCGATCACCCTGTCGTAGCGGGCTGCGTGCGCGGTCTGGTATTCGGGCGGATCGTCGGAGACGACCCCGATGGCGGTCAGGTCGGCGAGTTGGCGGGCGGCGACATCGCTGAACGTGCGGTCATCGAGATCCTCGACCCGGATCAGGAACCGGCGTGCAGACGATCTGGCGAACAACCAGGCCAGGACCGCGGTGCGCAGATTGCCGATGTGCAGATCGGCCGACGGACTGGGCGCGAACCGGCCTGCTGGCATAGCTCGTCAGGCTACCGCCGCCAGCCGATCGCGTGCCTCTGCGGCGCACCGCGCCCACCGTGGACCCGGCACCTGCACAGCCGACTCCGACGGGAAGGCGCTGGAGATCACCAGATCGGGATGCAATCGGCCCAGCACCTGCAGGCTGTCCTGCAACTCTGCGGCATCGCTGATCCCGGGCAGATGACCGGCCGCCCAGTCGCCGTCCGCGCCCAGGAAGATGGTGTCCCCGGTGAACAGGTAGCTCTGGCCGTTGGCGCCGGGCACCAGGTAGCTGGTGCTGCCGGGGGAGTGGCCCGGGGTCGGGATCACCTCGACGCCGTTGCCATCGACGTGCCTGCTGCCGATCGGGACGTCGATGTGGGCGTGCCTGCCGATGTCGACCAGCTCCGCCAACGGGGCGTGCAGGCGGGCATCGAAGCGTTCGGCGATGCGGGCCAGCATGGGGCCCGCCTCGTCGCGGTGGGACAGGTACTGGTGGGCGACTCCGCCCAGCTGTTGCAGTTCGGCGAACTCGGTGTCGGTCTGGGTGCTGTAGAACAGCACGTTGCCGTCCGGGCCGCCGGTCCACAGGTAGGCGTGGGTGGTCAGGCCTGGGAACGGGCTGTCCTGTCGAGTCTCCCAGAGGTCGGAGCGGATCTGCCGCATGGGTGCCTCCTCGTCGTTGTGCACCCAGCCTTCAATATCAACCATGGTTGAGGTCAAGCGATTTATCGGCCGAGGCCGCCGCGCAGTCTGGGGGCGGAGCGGGTCCGTCGGATCTGACCCGTTTGCCTCACGCGTAGAACGACTTCCGAGAGTTGCCGTGCCGTAGATGAACACCTTGCGCGGCGTCTTTGGGTCGCGTAGATTCGAACACAAGTTCGAATGCGACGTAGCTCCCAGCGCGACTCGGTGAGCTGCAGACCGCGACTCCGGTCGCCGATTGGTTCGATGGTCCCGCGGGACCGGTCGGACCGTATTGCCTGATCGTGCCCGTTGGGCGCCTTCTGTGAAAGTCGGTATCCAGTATGGACGCCACCCATCTCGACACGTTTGTCGATGCGTTGATCGATGACCTTGCTGTTTCGCCTCCGGGTGAAGATGGCGAGCGCAGACTGTTTCATCTGCTGGATTGTCCGCGGCGGGTGCTCGATGAGCAGCCCCTGCTGGCGGTGTTGGTGGCTGCGGTGACTTTGCGCAACCTGGTTGACCATGTGATTGCCCAGGCGGTCGCGGCCGCGGAACGTCTTGGTATTCCGGCCCGCAAGCATCTGCGCTCGGGAGCCGATCTGCTCACCAGTTGCGGCGTCGCCCCCGGCGCGGCCTACCGGGCGGCGCGGGTGGGCCGCGCGGCGCACACGCTGCCGGCGTTGACCGCGGCCCAGCGCCTCGGTGGGATCGGTATCGAGTTCGCGGACGCCGTCGGCAAAGGAGTCGCCCACATCAACAGCCGAGTCCCGTTGTCCGAGGAGGACCGGGCCGCGGTCGTCACCAAGCTGATGATTCAGACCACTCCGTCGGGTGTGGACAAGAAAGCCCGTGAGATCGCCATCGACAAAGCCGGAACACAACCCGCAGAAGACCAGTCGGTGCCGGTCGCGGAGAACCCTGACCTCAACGAGATGATTGTGATCGTCACCGAGGAGGGGCGGGTCGCAGCCACCCTCGACGTGGACGCGCTGACCGGTGAGGAACTGCTCACCGCGCTGGACCCGCTGTGCCGGCCCATCGCACTGCCGGACGGCTCACCGGACCCGCGCCCGGTCGGTAAGCGTCGTTCGGACGCCCTCGGGCAGCTAGTGCGGACCTACCTGTCGCACTCGCGGCGCCCAGCCTCGGGAGGGGTGCTGCCGCACGTCACCCTGATCCGCCCGCAGGCCCCAGGGTTCGTGGACACCCTCGGGTTCACCGGGCCGGTCAGCGCCATCACCGCCGAATTGATCGCCTGTGACAGCACCCTTACCTCGGTGATTGTCGACGGTGCGGGGGCGCCGTTGGACGTCGGGCGCGCCGAGCGACTGTTCACACCCGCGATCCGAAAGGGGTTGGCAGTACGCGACGGTGGCTGCGCCCACCCCGGCTGCGGGCGGCCGGTGTCCTGGTGCGACGCCCACCACATCAGACCGTGGAGCAGCGGCGGCACCACCAGCATCGACAACGGTGTACTGCTCTGCCGACACCATCACACCGCAATCCATCACGGCGGCTGGCAGGTCTATTTGGGTCCCGACCGGCACCCCTGGTTCATCCCACCCCACAAATCAGACGATCCCGAGCCCGCGCACTTACGCTCCCACGCACGACGCACCATGACCGACCTACCCACAGCCGCATAACCGACTTTTCAGGCACCTTGAAAACTACACAGAGAAACGGCCCACGCAGTGGGTCCGGCGGGTGATCGCGCCGCCGGACCCGCCTCCGCCGCAACGTGTTTGCCATCGACACGTCGAGCGCACGGGGCAAGTTCACTCGCCTTACCCTGTCAGCCCGGGGATGATGTCGCGGAGCCGGAAGGTCACCGGCTGATCGAGTTGTTCGTAAGTGCACGAGCGTGGTTCGCGATCGGGGCGCCACCGGTTGAACTGGGCGGTGTGCCTGAAGCGCCTGCCCTCCATGTGGTCGTAGCGGACCTCGACCACCCGCTCGGGTCGAAGCGGCACGAAGGACAGGCTCTTGTCGGGGTTCCATCGTGAGTTCGCAGTGCGCCGCACCGACGGCTCGACCGGTATGTGCGCCGCCCAGTTCCACGGGTGGTCGTCGAAAGTGGTCACCAGTGACTGCAACTCGGTGAAAAGCTCGCGTCGTCGCGCCATGGTGAACGCACCGATGACGCCGACCGAGGCCAGCGAACCGTGCTCGTCGTAGAGCCCGAGCATCAACGATCCGACCGCATCGTCGCCGGACTTGTGCAGCCGGTAGCCGGCTACCACGCAGTCGGCGGTGCGGGCATGCTTGATTTTGAACATCGCCCGCTTGTCGGGCTGGTACGTGCCGTCGAGCGGTTTGGCGATAACGCCGTCCAGTCCGGCCCCCTCGAACTCGGAGAACCAGCGTTGCGCGGTGCCGGGATCCGTTGTGGCCGGGGTGAGGTGGAAGGTGGGGCCACAGCCGTCCAGTGCCGTGACCAGTGCCGCTCGGCGCTCCAGGAATGGCCGCGAGGTGTAGTCGATGTCGTCGAGCGCGAGCAGGTCGAAGGCGATGAAGGCGGCTGGTGTCTCGGCCGCAAGTTTGATCACCCGCGATGCCGCCGGATGCAGACGCAGCTGCAGCGCCTCGAAATCCAGGCCATCTCCGGTCGCGATCACTATCTCACCGTCGACGACGCAGCGGGTGGGCAGTTCGGCGCGGGCCGCCTCCACGAGTTCGGGGAAATAGCGAGTCAGCGGACGGACGTTGCGGCTGCCCAGCTCGACCTCGTCGCCATCGCGGAACAGGATCGACCGGAAGCCGTCCCACTTGGGTTCGTAGGACGCCCCGGGCGGGATCTCTGGCACCGACTTCGACAGCATCGGCAGTACCGGCGGCAGAACGGGAAGCTTCACGGGGTGCGGCCCAGTTCCTCCCGGATCACGGCGACGAAATGGTCGACGTCCGCGGGTGTGGTGTCCCACGCCGTCATCCAGCGCACCTCGCCGCGCGCCCGGTCCCAGTCGTAGAACCGCACCCGCTCGCGGATTCGGTCCGCGACGTCATTGGGCAGCGTCGCGAAGATCGCGTTGGCGGGGCTGGGCTGGCTGAAGGCCAGGCCGGGCAGAGATTCGGCCTCCAGCGCGCTGCGAAGCCGCTGGGTCATCGCGTTGGCGTGCCGCGCGCTGCACAATCCCAGGTCGTCGTCGAACAGGCTGAGCAGCTGCGCCGACGCGAAGCGCATCTTGCTGGCCAACTGCATCGTCAGCTTGCGCAAATAGACCAGCCCATCGGCGCGGGAAGGCTCCAGCACCACCACGGCCTCCGCGCCGAGCAGACCGTTCTTGGTGCCGCCGAGGCTGAGCACGTCGACCCCGGCGTCGGTGGTGAATGCCCGGAACGGCAGGTCCAGCGCCGCGGCCGCGTTCCACAGCCGCGCGCCGTCCAGGTGCGCGGCCATGCCGTGGGAGTGCGCGAACTCGGTCACCGCCCGGATCTCGTCGGGTGTGTACAGCGTGCCGAGTTCGGTGGTCTGGGTGATGCTGACGACCAGCGGCTGGGCGCGGTGCTCATCACCCCAGCCGTACGCCTCGCGTGCCACCAACTCGGGCGTCAGCTTGCCGTCCGGGGCGGGCACGGTGAGCAGTTTGAGGCCCGTCATCCGTTCCGGGGCGCCGGCCTCATCGGTGTTGATGTGCGCGGTCGACGCCGCGATGACCGCACCCCAGCGCGGCAGCATGCTGGTCAGCCCGACGACGTTGGCGCCGGTGCCGTTGAAGACCGGGTACGTCTGCGCGGCCGCGCCGAACTGGGTGCGGATGACCTCGCGCAGCCGAGCGGTGTACGCGTCCTCGCCATAGGCGATCTCGTGACCCCCGTTGGCGGCCGCGATCGCGGCGAGCGCCTCCGGGTGCACGCCGGCGTAGTTGTCGCTCGCGAAACCGCGACGGTCGGGATCGTGGAGTGTGGGAACGGGCACGGGTCGATCCTTCCAGCGCCGGCTGTGTGGCGGGTCAGAGATCCGACGCGCCGCCGTCCACCACCAGTTCCGTGCCGGTCGTATAGGTCGCATCGAACCCGAGGAAGAGGATCGCCTTGGCCACCTCCTCGGGTTCACCGAACCGCCGCATCGGATTGGTGGCCTTGATCTGCTCGAGGAACTCGCGGGCCGCCTCCACGGGCATGGTGCGCTCCAGGATCCCGGTGTCGATGGGTCCCGGCGAGACGGCGTTGACGCGGATTCCCCGATCGACCAGTTCCCGGGCGAAGGTGCGGGTCATGGACCGCAGCGCCGCCTTCGTCGCGGAGTAGACACCCGTCGTCGCGATCCCCTTGGTGTTGCTGACCGAGGTCGTGAGAACCACCGAACCACCGGCCGGGATCAACGGCAGAAACTTCTGCAAGGTGAAGAACGGTGCCTTGGTGTTGAGTTCGAAGAGGTTGTCGTACAGAGCTTCCGTGGTGTCATCGACTGTCGAGGCGGCGGTCCCACCGGCATTGAGCACCAGCAGATCGACGGCGCCCAGTTCCTGCTCGGCACGACCCACCAGGGTGTCGATATCGGCGACGGCGTCACTGGCCTCCACGATCGCTCCCGGACCCAATGCGGTCCTTGCCTTTTCCAGCGAGGACGGAGTCCTTCCGGTCACCAGTACCCGAGCGCCGCCCGCGACCAGTGCCCGCGCGGTGGCCAGCCCGATACCGCTCGTCCCGCCGGTGATCACGACCCGCTTGTCCTGGTAGCTGCTCACAGCTGCGACTCCCCACCGTCGACGACGAGTTCGATCCCGGCGACATACGTCGCGTCGAACGCCAGAAAGGCCACGGCCGGGGCGAATTCGGACGCGTGACCCCACCGCTTCATCGGGCTGCTCTCGGTGAATTCGGCCTTGAGTCGCGCGGCTTTGTCCGGTGCCTCCTTGTCCAACTTTCCCGTGTCGATCGACCCGGGGCTGATCGCATTGACCCGGATTCCCTTGGGCAGCAACTCCCGGCTCAGTGTGCGCGCCATCGAGCGCAGCGCCGCCTTGCTCGCCGAGTAGACGCTGAGGGCGTCCCAACCGGTCTGGTTCGCGATCGACGTCGTCAGCACCACGCCGCTACCCTCGGTCAGCAGCGGAACCAACCGCTGCAGGGTGAAGAACGGCCCCTTGGTGTTGATCGCGAACACCTCGTCGAAGGTCTGCTCGGTCACCGCCTCGAAGGCGTCGAAGCTCCCGATGCCCGCATTCAGCACCAGGGCGTGCACCGTGCCGAACTCCGCCTCGATTCGCCGCGCCAATGCGTCGATCGCCGCGGGTGAACTGGTGTCACTCTCCACGGTGATGGCGTTCTCGCCGAGTTGCTCACCCGCGATCTCGAGGGTGTCGCGATGTCGTCCGGTGATCAGGACCCGCGCTCCGTTGTCCACCAGGTATTGCGCCGCCGCCAACCCGAGTCCGCTGCTGCCGCCGGTGATCACCACGTTCTTGCCGTCGTATCTGCTCATGGCTTCGAGTCTTCGGTCGCCCGGAGCGGCTGTCCAAGACCTGGTCGGCACCTCGCCATGCAGAATCGGCATGACCCGGAATAGGGTCGCGCACCGGGCCGGTTGCCACCAAGGTGAACGATCTCGGAATGGACCTGGAGTTGCGGCTGGTTCGGTACTTCACCGTCGTCGCCGAGCAGCTGAACTTCAGCCGCGCAGCCGCGGAGTTGCGTCTGGCTCAGCCCTCGCTGTCCCGCCAGATCCAGCGCCTCGAGCATCGTCTGGGTGTACGCCTGCTGGATCGCACGCCGCAGGGAGCCCTGCTCACCGAGGCCGGCAAGGCGTTTCTGCCGGAGGCGCAGGCACTCTTGGGTGCAGCCCGGCGAGCGGCGCTCACCGCCCGGGCCTATACGCCGGCGGGCAAGCTGAACATCGGCTACGTCGAGGACCTGGTGATCACCCCCGCGGTTCGTGAATTGCGCCGCCGCCACCCGCAGGCCGAGATCGGGACCCGGCACCTCGGGTGCCACGAAGAGGATGTCTTCACCCAGGGACAGGTGGATGTGCTGGTCGCGCGGGCACCGCTGTTCATCGCGACCGACGACGCCCGGATCACCGTCCTTTACGAAGAACCGCGGATGCTGGTGATGCCGGCGGAACACCCACTGGCCGGCCGGGCCTCGGTGTCGCTGGACGATTTCGCGCCCGGGGAGTCGATCATCTGCTCACACGGCGGCACCCGCGCCATCTTCCCGGCCGACTCGTACCAGGTGAACGATCCCGGTCCGGTGTCTGCCGGACCCGTCATCGAGAGCTTCGAGGACCGGATCGAACTGGTGGCCGGCGGACAGGCCGTCGCGGTCCTACCGGTCGGTGACCGCCGCAGCTCCCTGCGGGCCGACCTCGCCACCGTGGCGCTGGACGGCTTCCCGCCCAGCGCCGTCGTTGTCGCCACTCGGGCGGGCGAGGCGAACCCGTTGGTGGCCGACTTCGTCAGTGCCGCGCGCACCCATCTGCTCGGGTGACGGTGAACGAGCGCGCTTCGGTAGCCTTCGAAAGGCACGAGGAGAGGACGAGATGGTCACTCTGAATGACGCAGTCAGCTTGGCGGCTGCCGAGAAGGGGCTCGCGATCGTGTCGACGGTGCGCGCAGACGCGACGATCCAGGCCTCACTGATCAACGCCGCGACACTGCTGCATCCGGCGACCGGGCAGCAGGTGCTCGGGTTCGTCACCTACGGAAAGGTCAAGCTGACCAATCTGCGGGCGCGCCCGCAGATCGCTGTCACCTTTCGCAACGGTGGCCAGTGGGCCACCGTGGAGGGCCGTGCCGAACTGGCCGGACCCGACGATCCGCAACCGTGGCTCGCCGACAGCGAGACGCTACGCATGCTGCTTCGGGAAGTCTTCACCAGTGCCGGTGGAACGCATGACGACTGGGCGACCTTTGACCGCACCATGGTCGAGCAGCGACGTGCCGCGGTGCTGATCGCCCCGACCCGCGTGTACTCCAACTGAGCCGCAGTCCGAGAGCGGAATGCCGGTCGCGATGACATTGTGGGGGTACCCCGGTCTACGTGAGTATGGAACGCATGGGACTCCCCGTTGTGCCACCGCTGGAACCGATGCTGGCCAAGGCGCAGACGAAGGTGCCGACGGACGACGGAGTCTGGTCCTTCGAGCCCAAGTGGGACGGGTTCCGGGCGCTGGTCTTCCGCGACGGCGACGACGTGGTGCTGTTGTCCCGCAGCGGCAAGGACCTGGGCCGGTACTTCCCCGAAGTCGTCGAGTCCGTCCGCGATGAGCTCGCCCCGCGGTGTGTACTGGACGGCGAGATCGTGGTGCCGCGGGAGATCGCCGGCCGGACCCGGCTGGACTGGGAATCGCTGAGCCAGCGCATCCACCCGGCGGAAAGCCGCATCACCAAACTCTCCACGGAGACCCCGGCCCATTTCATCGGTTTCGACGCGCTCGCCACCGGCGATCGCTCACTGCTCAAGGAACCCTTCCGCGTCCGCCGGGAAAGCCTGCTCGCGGCGGTCAACCCGAAGCAGTGGTGCCACGTCACGCGTACCACCGAGGATCCCGCCCTCGGTGAGCGGTGGCTGGAGGAGTTCGAGGGCGCCGGACTCGACGGCGTGATCGCCAAGCGCCTCGACGGGCCGTATCTGCCGGGCAAGCGGGAGATGGTGAAGGTCAAACACCACCGCGATGCGGACTGCGTGGCCATCGGGTACCGCATCCACAAAAGTGGTGAGGGTATCGGGTCGATCCTGCTCGGCCTGTACCGCGACGACGGCGAGCTCCAGATGGTCGGCGGCGCAGCATCTTTCACCGCGAAAGCCCGGCTGTCGCTGCTGGCCGATCTCGAACCGCTGCGCGAAGGCGATCAGGTCAACGACGGCGAACCGAGCAGGTGGAACTCCGCTGCCGACAAACGCTGGATTCCGGTGCGCCCGGAGCGGGTCTGCGAGGTGGCCTATGACCAGATGGAGGGCAACAGCGAGCATGGCAGGCGGTTCCGGCACGCGGTGAAGTTCCTGCGCTGGCGGCCCGACCGCGATCCGGACAGTTGCACGTTCGGCCAACTGGATGTGCCGCTGAACTATGACCTCTCGGACGTGCTTGAGTCATGACCGCGACCACCCGCGTCATCTATGTGCCGTTCAACGCCGCGGGGGTGGCCAATGGCGTGGCGGGGATGCCGGCGGCGCTGCAGGCCGCAGGTGTGGAGAGCCGGTTGGCGGGGCCGGTCGTCACCAGTTGGGTCAACACCGACACGATGCAACCGACCCGCGGACCATCGGGACTGCTCGCCGAGGACGCCTTGGCATCGATGGTGGCCGATACCGCCACGGCGCTCGATGACGCCTGGACCCTGGGCGAGGTGCCGGTGGTGATCGCCGGGGACTGCCCGGCGCTGCTGGCCCCGCTCATCGCGGCAAAAACCCGCGGCGGAGCCGGCCTGGTCTTCATCGATGGTCACGAAGATGCCTGGGATCCCCGGGTCGGCCCCACCGGGGAGGCCGCGGATTCCGAGATCGGCCTCGCGCTGGGGCTTTTTCCCGGCCCGCGGGCCCTGATCGGGTTGCCATGCCTGCGCCCCGAACATCTCGTGGTGCTCGGCCCGCGCGACCAGGACGAGATCGCCGACGCGCACCAGCCCAGCATCCGCAACGAGGTGACCCGTTACCTCAGCGGAGCGCAGCTGGAGGGTGAAACGTACCCGCACCCCTACAACGACGTCACCGACCTCGTGGCGACAGGCGCCGCCACGGCACCGGCGGGCTGGTGGTGTCACGTCGATCTCGATGTGCTGGCGACATCGGAAC
>NZ_JBFUKN010000069.1:0-33346 GCF_056400845.1 Mycobacterium sp. P4_H6
ACCGTGGACCGGTCCGGGGTGACCGGACTGGCGGAGCGCCTCGGGTACACCACCCGGCAATTGGAGCGGCTGCTGCAGGCCGAGGTGGGCGCCAATCCGTTGGCGCTGGCCCGGGCGCAGCGCACCCAAACCGCACGCGTGCTCATCGAAACCACCGACCTACCGTTCGGTGATGTCGCGTTCGCCGCGGGTTTCAGCAGCATCCGGCAGTTCAACGACACCGTACGGGCGGTCAGTGCGTTGACGCCGACCGCACTGCGACAGCATGCCCGCGGCCGCAGCGCCGATGAGCGGGCCGGGGTCGACGCGCTGTCGCTGCGGCTACCGGTCCGCGCACCGTTCTCCTATGAGGGACTGTTCGGCCATCTCGCGGCGAGCGCGGTGCCCGGAGTCGAGGAAGTGCGTGACGGGGCCTATCGGCGAACCCTGCGCCTACCGTCCGGTTCCGGGGTGGTGGCCCTGACGCCGCATCCCGACCATGTGCAGTGCAGGCTGATCATCGACGACCTCCGAGACCTCTCCGCGGCGATCGCCCGCTGCCGGCGCCTGCTCGACCTGGATGCGGACCCGGTCGCCGTGGTCGACGCGCTGGGCCAGGACCCCCACCTCGGCGCGGTGGTGGCCAAGGCCCCCGGCCAGCGCATACCGCGCACCGTCGACGAGGCGGAGCTGGCGGTTCGGGTGGTGCTGGGTCAGCAGGTCTCCGTCAAAGCGGCCCGCACGCATGCGGGGCGTCTGGCGCACGCGTACGGCACAGCGCTCACCGATCCTGATGGCGGCCTGACCCATGTCTTCCCGTCCACCGAACAGCTGAGCGCCCTGGATCCGGACGGCCTGGCCATGCCGGCCTCGCGTCGCCGCACTCTCACCACGTTGATCGCCGCCATGGCCGCCGGCGACGTCGAGGTCGATGCGGGCGCCGACTGGAACAGGGCAAGAGCCCAACTCGCGGCGCTGCCCGGAATCGGTCCGTGGACCACCGAGGTGATCGCGATGCGCGGATTCGGCGACCCCGACGCATTCCCGGTGACGGATCTTGGGGTCCGCGCGGCCGCCGAGGCCGTCGGACTGCCGGCCGTCCCGGATGCCCTGCTCGAGCACAGTGCCCGGTGGCGCCCCTGGCGGGCCTATGCGACACAACACCTGTGGACCGCACTCGACCATGCCGTCAACGAGTGGCCGCCACGAGCGACGAGGCAGGAGACATGATGACAGGCATGCAATTCCGATCCATCGACAGCCCGGTCGGTCTGCTGACCCTGGCCGGCGTGGATGGACGTCTGGAGCATCTCCGGATGGAAGATCAGACCTATGAGCCGAACCGCGCCGGCTGGGAAGTCGATGACTCTGCTTTTCCGGATGCCGTCGAGCAGCTCACCGCATACTTCGCCGGCACGCTCACCGAGTTCGAACTGGATCTGCATTTCGGCGGGACGCCATTCCAGCGCCGAGTGTGGGATGCGCTGCTGACAATTCCCTATGGCGAGACCCGAACATACGGCGAGATCGCATTACAGGTGGGATCTCCGACGGCTTTCCGCGCGGTCGGATTGGCGAATGGACACAATCCCATCGGCATCATCGTTCCGTGCCATCGCGTGATCGGAGCCAATGGCAGCCTGACCGGTTATGGCGGTGGACTTAATCGCAAAAGAGCGTTGTTGGATATGGAAAAGAGCCGATCAGAATTGGCGCTTTTCGATTGATACGCATTTAAGAAAAGTGCTGCCGCATTCCTGGAACGCACAAATGCCCGAGCCCCCCAAATTGGTGTGTTTGGGGGGCTCGGGTCTTAATGTGTGTTCGGCGGTGTCCTACTTTTCCACCCTTTTGGGTAGTATCATTGGCGCTGGTAGGCTTAGCTTCCGGGTTCGGGATGGGACCGGGCGTTTCCCTGCCGCTATGGCCGCCGTAACTTTATTCACCCGTTTCTGGGCGCCCCCATCGTGTGTGGGGGGAGTGTGTTTTGGTGGTGGAGTGTGTTCACGCCATTGCTGGTGTGAATGTGTCCGATGTTGTGGGTGTGGTTGCGGGCGTTTAATGTGCGTCATTTTTTCTTACACGGTTTTATCTGCTACCCAACATGGTTGGGTGTGTGTAAGTTTTCGGCCGGTTAGTGCCAGTTCCCTAAACCTATTGCTAGGTGTGCAGGTCTGGTCTATCGATCCCGTGGTCTGCGGGGGGCCTTATCCCACTTAATGGGTGAGAAGCCTGGTCTTGGAGAAGGTTTCCCGCTTAGATGCTTTCAGCGGTTATCCTGTCCGAACGTGGCTATCCAGCCGTGCCCCTGGTGGGACAACTGGTGGACCAGAGGTTCGTCCGTCCCGGTCCTCTCGTACTAGGGACAGGTTTCCTCAAGCTTCTGACGCGCGCGGCGGATAGAGACCGAACTGTCTCACGACGTTCTAAACCCAGCTCGCGTGCCGCTTTAATGGGCGAACAGCCCAACCCTTGGGACCTGCTCCAGCCCCAGGATGCGACGAGCCGACATCGAGGTGCCAAACCATCCCGTCGATATGGACTCTTGGGGAAGATCAGCCTGTTATCCCCGGGGTACCTTTTATCCGTTGAGCGACACCCCTTCCACTCAGAGGTGCCGGATCACTAGTCCCGACTTTCGTCCCTGCTCGACTTGTAAGTCTCGCAGTCAAGCTCCCTTGTGCACTTACACTCAACACCTGATTGCCGTCCAGGTTGAGGGAACCTTTGGGCGCCTCCGTTACATTTTAGGAGGCAACCGCCCCAGTTAAACTACCCACCAGGCACTGTCCCTGAACCGGATATACGGTTCGAAGTTAGAGGCCCAATACGATCAGAGTGGTATTTCAACAATGACTCCACACACACTGGCGTGCATGCTTCACAGTCTCCCACCTATCCTACACAAACCGTATCGAGCACCAATACCAAGTTGTAGTGAAGGTCCCGGGGTCTTTTCGTCCTGCCGCGCGTAACGAGCATCTTTACTCGTAGTGCAATTTCGCCGAGTCTATGGTTGAGACAGTTGAGAAGTCGTTACGCCATTCGTGCAGGTCGGAACTTACCCGACAAGGAATTTCGCTACCTTAGGATGGTTATAGTTACCACCGCCGTTTACTGGGGCTTAAATTCTCCGCTTCACCCCGAAGGATTAACGGGTCCTCTTAACCTTCCAGCACCGGGCAGGCGTCAGTCCGTATACATCGTCTTGCGACTTCGCACGGACCTGTGTTTTTAGTAAACAGTCGCTTCTCACTGGTTTGTGCCACCCCCCACCGCTGCCGGCTGCAAGAGCCATGACAGTAGGAGGTCCCCCTTCTCCCGAAGTTACGGGGGCATTTTGCCGAGTTCCTTAACCATAGTTCACTCGTACGCCTTAGTATTCTCTACCTGACCACCTGTGTTGGTTTGGGGTACGGGCCGTGTGTGAGCTCGCTAGAGGCTTTTCTCGGCAGCATAGGATCACCGAATTCGCCTCAATCGGCTATGCATCACCTCTCAGGATATGTGAGACCCGGATTTACCTGGATCTCTCCCTACAGGCTTGCCCCAGTATTACCACTGACTGGTACGGCTACCTTCCTGCGTCACCCCATCGCTTGACTACTACCAGAGAAGGTCCCGCGCAGCCCTGCCAATCCTCACACCCGAAGGTGATCGGTAACGGCAGTTTTGGGCGGTTAGTACCTCTGATTCATCATGGGCGCGCACACACGGGTACGGGAATATCAACCCGTTGTCCATCGACTACGCCTGTCGGCCTCGCCTTAGGTCCCGACTCACCCTGGGCGGACTGGCCTGCCCCAGGAACCCTTGGTCTTTCGGCGGGCAAGGTTCTCACTTGCCTTATCGCTACTCATGCCTGCATTCTCACTCCCACACCCTCCACAACTGGATCACTCCGCTGCTTCACTGGATGCAGGACGCTCCCCTACCCAGCACACAAAGTGTGCTGCCGCGGCTTCGGCGGTGTGCTTGAGCCCCGCTACATTATCGGCGCACAATCACTTGACCAGTGAGCTATTACGCACTCTTTCAAGGGTGGCTGCTTCTAAGCCAACCTCCTGGTTGTCTTCGCGACTGCACATCCTTTTCCACTTAGCACACGCTTAGGGGCCTTAGCCGGCGATCTGGGCTGTTTCCCTCTCGACGCACGGAGCTTATCCCCCGCCGTCTCACTGCCACGCTTTCACTTACCGGCATTCGGAGTTTGGCTGACGTCAGTAACCTTGTGAGGCCCATCGGCCATCCAGTAGCTCTACCTCCGGTAAGAAACACGCAACGCTGCACCTAAATGCATTTCGGGGAGAACCAGCTATCACGGAGTTTGATTGGCCTTTCACCCCTACCCACAACTCATCCCCTCAGTCTTCAACCTAAGTGGGTTCGGTCCTCCACAACATCTTACTGCTGCTTCAACCTGGCCATGGGTAGATCACTCCGCTTCGGGTCCAGAACACACCACTACACCAAGCACTCTTGCTTGGATACGCCCTATTCAGACTCGCTTTCGCTGCGGCTACCCCACACGGGTTAACCTCGCGACATGTCCCTGACTCGCAGGCTCATTCTTCAAAAGGCACGCCATCACCCCACGTAAAACGAGGGCTCTGACGGATTGTAGGCACACGGTTTCAGGTACTATTTCACTCCCCTCCCGGGGTACTTTTCACCATTCCCTCACGGTACTAATCCGCTATCGGTCATTGGGAAGTATTCAGGCTTACCGGGTGGTCCCGGCAGATTCACAGCAGATTTCACGGGCCCGCTGCTACTCGGGGACAGTTCCACAACAGAGCATATGTTTTCGCGTACCGGGCTCTCACCGTCTACGGCAGGCCATCCCAAGACCACTTCCGCTAACACACACTTTTTTTACTGTTGCCCCAGTCGGCGGACTGGAGAAGAAACGCCCCACAACCCCGCACACACAACCCCCGCCGGGTATCACATGCATACGGTTTAGCCATCCTCCGCTTTCGCTCGCCACTACTCACGGAATCACTTTTGTTTTCTCTTCCTACGGGTACTGAGATGTTTCACTTCCCCGCGTTCCCTCCCAACGGCTATATATTCACCGCTGGGTAACACGACATCACTCGTGCTGGGTTTCCCCATTCGGACATCCTCGGATCCACGCTCGGTTGGCAGCTCCCCGAGGCATATCGCAGCCTCCCACGTCCTTCATCGGCTCCCAATGCCAAGGCATCCACCATGCGCCCTTAAACACTTACAACACAGATAAACCAAATAAAGAAAAAAATTGCACATCAAACACACACAACAAACACCCGCCGACCCGAAAGCCGGCGACCATTTCTTGCGTGCTAGATGCTCGCAACCACTATCCACAAATCAAACACCACACCCCACCACCAAAGATGGAGCAACAACAAACACCGCTCACCACCGGCCCCCAACACCTGGGGACTCGTGGACTCACGGCCGGACACCTCCACCAACGCAGAGGATCCGCAGGGCCTGTTGTCTCAAAGCCCAATAGTGTGTCTGGCAGCCCAGCACCCCCCAAACGGGAAAGCACCGAAAAAGTTTGTTGTATGCACCAGAACCGCCTCCACTACAGAGGACAGCCCATCCAACGAATCGTCCAGATCACCGAACCCCCACACGCGTGGGCGGGCCTGAATCTCGTGGTGCTCCTTAGAAAGGAGGTGATCCAGCCGCACCTTCCGGTACGGCTACCTTGTTACGACTTCGTCCCAATCGCCGATCCCACCTTCGACGGCTCCCTCCCACAAGGGGTTAGGCCACCGGCTTCGGGTGTTACCGACTTTCATGACGTGACGGGCGGTGTGTACAAGGCCCGGGAACGTATTCACCGCAGCGTTGCTGATCTGCGATTACTAGCGACTCCGACTTCACGGGGTCGAGTTGCAGACCCCGATCCGAACTGAGACCGGCTTTGAAAGGATTCGCTCCACCTCACGGCATCGCAGCCCTTTGTACCGGCCATTGTAGCATGTGTGAAGCCCTGGACATAAGGGGCATGATGACTTGACGTCATCCCCACCTTCCTCCGAGTTGACCCCGGCAGTCTCCTAYGAGTCCCCGGCATAACCCGCTGGCAACATAGGACAAGGGTTGCGCTCGTTGCGGGACTTAACCCAACATCTCACGACACGAGCTGACGACAGCCATGCACCACCTGCACACAGGCCACAAGGGAACCGACATCTCTGCCGGCGTCCTGTGCATGTCAAACCCAGGTAAGGTTCTTCGCGTTGCATCGAATTAATCCACATGCTCCGCCGCTTGTGCGGGCCCCCGTCAATTTCTTTGAGTTTTAGCCTTGCGGCCGTACTCCCCAGGCGGGGTACTTAATGCGTTAGCTACGGCACGGATCCCAAGGAAGGAAACCCACACCTAGTACCCACCGTTTACGGCGTGGACTACCAGGGTATCTAATCCTGTTCGCTCCCCACGCTTTCGCTCCTCAGCGTCAGTTACTGCCCAGAGACCCGCCTTCGCCACCGGTGTTCCTCCTGATATCTGCGCATTCCACCGCTACACCAGGAATTCCAGTCTCCCCTGCAGTACTCAAGTCTGCCCGTATCGCCCGCACGCCCACAATTGAGTTGTGAGTTTTCACGAACAACGCGACAAACCACCTACGAGCTCTTTACGCCCAGTAATTCCGGACAACGCTCGGACCCTACGTATTACCGCGGCTGCTGGCACGTAGTTGGCCGGTCCTTCTTCTGCACATACCGTCACTTGCGCTTCGTCTGTGCTGAAAGAGGTTTACAACCCGAAGGCCGTCATCCCTCACGCGGCGTCGCTGCATCAGGCTTGCGCCCATTGTGCAATATTCCCCACTGCTGCCTCCCGTAGGAGTCTGGGCCGTATCTCAGTCCCAGTGTGGCCGGTCACCCTCTCAGGCCGGCTACCCGTCGTCGCCTTGGTAGGCCATTACCCCACCAACAAGCTGATAGGCCGCGGGCCCATCCCACACCGCAAAAGCTTTCCACCACACACCAGGAGGCGCATGGTCATATTCGGTATTAGACCCAGTTTCCCAGGCTTATCCCAAAGTGCAGGGCAGATCACCCACGTGTTACTCACCCGTTCGCCACTCGAGTACCCCGAAGGGCCTTTCCGTTCGACTTGCATGTGTTAAGCACGCCGCCAGCGTTCGTCCTGAGCCAGAATCAAACTCTCCAAACAAAAACAACCCAGCCAAAGGCCAGGTGGAATTCGAATCAGAAAAACCTGATATCCAAACAAAAGACACCAACAAACTGGCATCAAAAAAACAGCCACCCACCAACTCAGGAAGACGGGAATCCCCCCAAATGGATGGCCAAAAACAACAAACAAAAACCACCAAACACACTATTGAGTTCTCAAACAACAGACTTGCATTTGTCCGCGCCACAAACCCCGGCTTAAAAGCCGCGGTAGGTAGTGCGGGCGTTGAGGAACCCCAACCTAATGGGTTTTTCTCTCGAATTTGTCTTCGCTCTCCGGCTCTTGTCCGTGTCGCTCTGACTTGGAATAAGTTACGGCAGGGCTAACAGCGAGTCAAATCGCCAGGTCAGCTCGCGATCTGCGCAGGTCAGCGGCCTACGTCGACCGGTCCCCGGCGGTCACCCGTGCCACGCCGGCAATGTTGCGCTTGCCACGTCGCAACACCAGCCAACGGTCGTGCAAAAAGTCCGATGTCTGTGGTATCCACTCGTCGCTTTCGATGCGCACGTTGTTGACGTACACCCCGCCCTCGCCCACCGTCCGGCGTGCGTCGCCCTTGCTCTTCGACAGTCCGGTGGACACCAGCAGATCGGTGATGGCGTCCGGCCCGCCGGCCGCCAGTTCCGTCACCTGGCCATTGCTCGCCTCCCGCAGGGCTGCGGCCAGCGTCGATTCGTCGAGATCATTGAGCTCGCCGCGGCCGAACAGCGCCTGGCTGGCCAATTCGACGGCATCGGTGGCCGCCTGTCCGTGCACGAGTGTGGTGAGTTCCCGCGCCAGCGTCCGTTGCGCCGCGCGTTCATGAGCGCGGGATTCGGTGGCCTCGCCCAGCTCGGAGATCTGCTCGGCGCTCAGGAACGTGAACCACTTGAGGTAGCCGAGGACATCCGCGTCTGCGGTGTTGAAGAAGTACTGGTACCAGGCATAGGGGCTGGTCAGCTCCGGATCGAGCCAGATGTTGCCGCCACCGGTGGATTTACCGAACTTCTTGCCCTCGGAGTCGGTGACCAGCGGTGTCGTCATCGCATGCACCGTGGCGCCGCGTTTCTGCCGGACCAGCCGGACGCCGGCGACGATATTGCCCCATTGGTCGGACCCGCCGATCTGCAATCCGCAGCCATACCGCTCGTGCAGCTGCACGTAGTCGTTGGCCTGCAGCAGCATGTAGCTGAACTCCGTATAGGAGATGCCCTCGCCCTCCAGGCGGCGCCGCACGGTGTCGCGGTCGAGCATGACGTTCACCGAGAAGTACTTGCCGACATCACGCAGGAACTCGATGGCGGACAACTCACTGGTCCAGGACAGATTGTTCTCGACGACCGCCCCGGTCGGCGCATCGTCGAACTCGACGAACCGTTCCAGCTGGCCACGGATGCGCCCGGCCCAGTCGGCGACCGTATCTGCGGTCTGCATGATGCGTTCCCCGCTGTCCCGCGGGTCCCCGATCATCCCGGTGGCCCCGCCCGCCAGCACGATCGGACGGTGTCCGGCCTGCTGGAATCGGCGCAGCGTGAGCAGCGGGACGAGGTGACCGGCATGCAGGCTGGGCGCGGTGGGATCGAATCCCGAATAGACCGTGAGCGGCCCGTTGGCGAGCGCGTCCGCCAACGCGTCCCGGTCGGTCGATTGCGCGATCAGGCCGCGCCATTCCAGCTCATCGAGGATCCCGTTACTCACCTGGCCATCATCCTGTATCAGTCGCTGCCGCCCGGTACCGGAGCCCGCGGACTGCGGCGATACGCCGACACCTCGGGATGATCGGGCAGCCAGAACCGCCAGGCACGGTCCGCGGCGGTACTCACCCCGACCCTGGGGCCTTCGATCGCGTCGACCGGTGCGCCGAGCTCCAGGCGGACCGGACCGGACGCATCGAACAGGTCGATCCCGTTGTCTTCCATGGTGATTCCCAGTGCAGAGCACAGATTTCCGGGTCCGCGTGCCAGGGCCCGCGGTGCCGGGATCACACCGCGGCGCAACCGGGCCACCGGTTCGCCGTCGTCGATGACCGCCGCGCGCAACAACACCGCGGCCGCGGCGTCCTCCCAGGCGCAGACCACGTTGGCGCAGACGTGGATGCCGTGGCTGCGATAGGTGTACATCCGGCCGGCCGGGCCGAACATCACCGTGTTGCGAAGCCGTGGCCCGCGGAACGAGTGCGACGCCGGGTCCGGCCACGGCCCGTCCGGCGGCCCTCCATAGGCCTCGACCTCGACGATCGTCGCGGTGACGTCGCGGCCGTGCAGGCGTGCGCCGAGCAGTCGACGGGCCGCCGTCACCGGATCGACCGCCAGCGCCATGGCTCCCACACAAGCGATTGTGCCTGCCCCCTTGACACCGGCGACCACCGGGCGGATATTCATCACATGATGAGTTCATCGAACGATGAATTACCACGCACGGCTCCCGAGCCCGCAGTACTGGTCGAAAACCTGCACGTCATACGGGGCAAGCGCACCGCGCTCCAAGACGTCTCGGTGACCATTCCGCGCGGCACCGTCACCGGGGTTCTCGGCCCCTCGGGGTGCGGCAAGACCACGCTGATCCGGTCCATCGTCGGCACCCAGATCATTGCGTCCGGCACCGTCACCGTGCTCGGCCATCCGGCGGGCAGCGCACCCCTGCGGCGCCGCGTCGGGTACGTCACCCAGGACGCGACCATCTACCCGGACCTGCGGGTCATCGACAACGCCCGCTACTTCGCCTCGCTGTATGGCACCGATACCCGCGCAGCCGAGGACGCGATTTCCGCCGTCGGCCTAGACGACCATCGAACCGCATTGTGCGGCAACCTTTCCGGCGGTCAGCGCACCCGGGTGTCACTGGCCTGCGCGCTGGTGTCGCACCCCGACCTGCTGGTGCTCGACGAACCCACCGTCGGGCTCGATCCGGTTCTGCGGGTCGATCTGTGGGAGCAGTTCGACCGGCTCGCCCAGGGCGGCACCACGCTGCTGGTCTCCAGCCATGTCATGGACGAGGCCGACCACTGCGGCGATCTGCTGCTGTTGCGTGAGGGACGTCTGCTCGCGCACACCACACCCACCCAGCTACGAGAGGACACCGGATGTTCATCACTGGAGGAAGCGTTTCTGTCCGTCATCCGGCACAGCACCGCAGCGTGAGTCGCCCGTCGAGGTTCGGCCTTCGGGGATACCTGGCCACCACCGCCCGCATCCTGCGCCAGCTCGGCGCCGATCACCGCAGCATGGCGATGATCGTCCTGGTCCCCACACTGATCATCACGCTGATGTACTTCATGTTCTCCGAGGTGCCGCACCCGCCGGGCGTGCCGTCCCCGTTCAACAAGGCCTGCCTGATCATGCTCGGGGTGTTTCCGCTGGTGGTGATGTTCCTGATCACGTCGATCACGATRCAGCGGGAGCGAGTATCGGGGACGCTCGAACGGATCCTCACCACTCCGCTGCGGCGGTTCGATCTGCTCGCCGCCTACGGCACCGCGTTCTCCATCGCCGCCGCGGTGCAGGCCGCCCTGGCGTGTGGGGTCGCTTTCTGGCTGCTCGGGTTCGACACCGCAGGCAGTCCGGCCCTGGTTTTCGTCATCGCGATCGCCAATGCCGTACTGGGTGTCGGGTTGGGCCTGTTGTGCAGTGCCTTCGCCCGCACCGAGTTCCAGGCGGTGCAGTTCATGCCGGTGGTCGTGGTGCCGCAGCTGCTGCTGTGCGGAATTCTTGTCCCGCGGGAGGCGCTACCGGACTGGTTGCAGTGGATCAGCAATGTGCTGCCGGCCAGCTACGCTCTGGAAGCGTTGCAACAGGTCGGTGCGTACGCCGAACCGACCGCGATCGCAGTTCGCGATATCGCGGTGGTGATCGGTTTCGCGCTCGTCGCGCTGGGTTTGGCGGCGGCGACCCTGCGACGTCGGACCCCGTAGCCGGGAGGCCGCCGCAGTAGAGAGGAAGCCGTGACCAGCAGCGCTGAACGGAAACGTCCCGGGCGACCGCCGGGTAGCTCCGATACCAGGGAACGAATCCTGGACAGCGCACGGGAGCTGTTCGCGCGCAACGGATTCGACAAGACATCGATTCGCGCGGTCGCCGCCGGCGCCGGCGTCGACGGCGCTCTGGTGCACCACTACTACGGAAGCAAACAGCAGCTCTTCGCGGCAGCCATCGCGATCCCGATCGACCCCATGCAGGTGATCGGGCCGCTACGGCAGACCCCGGTGGATGAGATCGGCAGCGTGCTGCCGTCGATCCTGTTGCCGCTGTGGGATTCCGAGCTCGGTAAGGGCTTCATCGCGACGCTGCGGTCACTGCTGGCGGGCGCCGACGTCGGACTGGTCCGTTCGTTCCTGCAGGAGGTCATCACCGTCGAGGTCGGCTCCCGGGTGGACAACCCGCCCGGCTCCGGGGCGATCAGGGTGCAATTCGTGGCGTCACAACTGGTCGGCGTGGTGATGGTGCGCTACATCCTGGAACTGCAGCCGTTCGCCGGGCTGGCACCGCAGATCGTCGCCGAGACCATCGCGCCCAACCTGCAGCGTTATCTCACCGGGGATCTGCCGGCGCTGCGCTGAGCAACCGCTCATGCTCGGCATCGTCGGCAACGGGCACCGCCTCATCGACGAGCAGCACCGGGATGCCGTCCACGATGGGGTAGGCGCGCCGCAGCCTGGCGTTGTAGAGACACTCCCCCGCAACGTAAACGAGCGGACCGTGATCCTCGGGGCAGACCAGGATGTCGAGCAGCTTCGCGTCCAGACTCACCGAAGTCCCGTCACCACGGCGACATGTCCCCACCCCAACCGGGTGGGATCAGCGCATTGTTTCCGTCGTCGCCGGCGACCGGCGCCCACGACGGCGCCGAGCCCCCCGAGCCCGGTGCAGGCGCAGCGGAGCCGCCACTCGCCTGTTGGTTCATCATCCGGCGCTGGTAGGACAACGTGGACTGCAGCGCATCGATGAGCGGCTTCTGGTTGGGCCGGGAGTTGAGTCCGTCGAGCAGCGCCTGGGCATTGGCCGCCGAGGGCCGGATGCCACGCTGGCGCAGCGTCATCACCTGCTCGATGAGCTTGGAGACCTGACCGCCACCGCTGCCGGTCTGGTACTGGTCGGAGATCATCATGAGTACCTGATCCGGGGAGACCCGCTGGGCGGGCTGTTCCTGAGACGATGCGTCCGGTTCGGCCGACGCCACCGGCGCCAGGCCCAGGCCCGCGACAGCCGCGGCGCCGATGAGGGCACCCGCCGTCCAGCGGCGCAGTGATGTGCCGGTCACGGAGTTCTCCGTCGTCATCTGAACCTCTCCCTTGCCGTCTCGGCGAGCCTAACAGTGCCTCCACCGCCGGGCATCACGGCTGATTGCCGATGATCTCGGCGCGCACGGCAGCCGTCATGCGCTTGTACTGCTTGGTATCGGTGTCGAAGTACCAGGTGTTACGCGATGCCTTCGGGATGCCGGCGGCGCGCAACGGTGCGGTCTCGGGCCGGTAAGACGCACCCAGCGTCATACTCGGCGCCACGTAGACCACCGCAGGCCCGATGCCGACCGGCAGTGTCCCCATCGCCTCGTTGAGCTCCGCACTGGGCAGGCTGCCACCGGGGCGCAGCGTGACCGCCGTGACGACCAGCGGTTCGCCGCGGACTTCGAGTCGGTAGGTCACCGCCAGATCCACCGCTCCGGCCCGGCTCACCGCGTCGTTGATCGCTGCGGTGAACACCGTGCCATCGGATGTCCTGATCACCGAACTGCGGTTGTCGACGAGCCAGAAGTCACCGTCCTCGTCGCGCAGGAAGAGCTGCTCGGTGGACACCCAGGTGTCCGCCGGTGCGAACACGCCGCGCTTCACCGAGGCGGTCGGGTCCACCGGCCCCCGCGGGCGGGCCAGCAGCACGCCGACCTCGCCCACGTCGGCGCGGCGCACGAAACCGGAGTCCTCCTCCAAGATCAGGTCGTCGTCGACGTCGTAGGCGGCGAGTTCGACCTGCGGGCCRCCCGGCAGCGGACGGCCCTTGCTGCCGATCTTCACGCCCGCCACGTTGGAGAGCACCGCCTGGCCGTCGGTGGTCGCGAAGAACTCGACGACCTTGGCGGGCTCGAACACCTCGACCACCCGGCGCCACAGACCGGTCGGCATACCGGCGCCGATGAACAGGCGCACCGAATGGGTGCCCGACAACGAGAACGAGGGGTCATCGATGACCTCGCCGAGCATCGCCCAGGTGTAGGACACCACCGTCACGCCGTACTGCCGGATCTCGTGCACGAAACGGTCCGGGGCCAGGCCACGGGAAAGAGCGATGCGGGCGCCGCCGACCACCGCGCCGCCCAGGCTCACCAGCAGGCCGGACGGATGGTGCAGCGGGGTCAGGCAGTACACGGTGTCGCGGTTGCCCAGGTTGGCCGCCGACGCGGTACCCAGCGCGGACAACGCCCACCGGTAGTTGGTGATCTGCCGGGCGACCAGTTCGCCGTTGATGGTCGCGAACGCGACGTAGGCGAGGTCACGGGCGAAGCCGGGGTTGGGCCGGTACCAGCCCGGCAGCTCGACCCGGTCGGGATCGATCTTCTCCATGTCCACCACATCGGTGCCGTCGGCCAGGTTCAGATCGCGGGACTCGCCGCCGCCGAGCACCAACACCCGCCGGTCCAGCGTGCGCGCGATCTCCAGGTTCGCCGGGTCGGTGAGAACCTCCGCGACACCGCCCAGTCGTGCGGCCTCGGCCAGATCGGCGTCCGGGGGCATGAGCACGGCGACCGCGCCCAGTCGGGACAGCGCGGCGATCGCGACCAGCGCGCTCGGCCGGGTCTGCATCAGCACGCCGACCCGCACGCCTTGGCGCACACCGACTTCGATCAGCCCGCGCACCACGTTGTTGACCCGGCGGTCCACCGCCTCGTAGGTGTGCACGCGACCGTCGAACAGCAGGAACTCGCCGTCCGGGTGACCTTCGGCCTGCTCGGTCATGATGCGGCCCAGCGAGATCCGGGTGTGGTCGTTGATCTGGCCCAGCCGCGCGAGGCGCGGCAGGGTGCGTGCCGTCTCGACGATCAGGGTGCGCGCCGACTTGTTGGTGGCGACCACCGCACCGGCGGCCGAGCGGGCCAGATCGAAGGCCAGCTCCGAGGCGGCTGCCGCGCCGTGCGCCACCCGGGAGGTCAGCGCCACACCGGCGTCGATGGCGGATTCGGTCGGCTGGAAGCCCATCGGGGCAATATCGTCGGGCAACGTCCCGTCACCACTGCGCCACTTGACCCACGACGCCACCGTAGGCCAGGTCTGGGTGGCCGCCTTCGAACCGACGACGAGACCGAAATGCCCTGTGCGGATGAGGTATTCGTAGGTATCGGCCTTGGGCGCGGCGGACTTGATGCCACGCACCGCCGCCGGCTGGCCGATGTCGTCGACCTCGCCGATCACGGCCAGCACCGGGCAGGTGATATCGGCCAGGGTGACCAGTTCGCCGCGGATGGAGAAGCCGCCCGACATCATCCGGTTGTGGGCGATGAACTGTTTGAGCAGTTCCGAGATGGCCGGGCCCGACCAGGCGATCCAGCCCTCTGAATCGAGGAAGCGGCGCTGCTGCTCGCGCGGCAGCAGCGCGTCACGGTCGTGCAGCTGACGCAGGAAGTCCAGACGGGCCTGAGCGGTCTTCAGCGGGTCGAGCATCTGAAACCCGGTGCGGGCCAGCCAGCCCGGGATGTCGATTCGGGAGAACACGTGGTCGGCCATGAAATTGGCGGCGACCGCGCCCACGTTCGGCGGGATGCCCATCGGCAGGGCGGCCAGCGTGTCGACCGGGGAACCGAACCCGATGATGCTGGCGAGATCCTTGGACCGGCGGTACGCCGCGGTCTGGTAGCAGAACATCCCGCCCTGCGAGTAGCCCGCGAGGTGGACGTCGCTGCCTGCGACCTCCTTGACGGTGTCGATGGCCTCGCTGAGTGCCACCACATGGTCGGCCAGGTTGCGCTGCATGCCGCCCTCGACCTGATCGGGCGAACCGAAATCGATGACCCACGGGTCCAGGCCCGCGGCGTGCAGGATGCCGACGGCGCCGTCCTCGCGGGTGACGTCCCACATATCGGCGGACATCATCATCGGGTGCACCATCAACACCGGAGGGCCGGGGGCAGCCGAACCGGGCCGGATGTCGGGCGGGAAGTACCTGCGCAACCGGTACATCGGGACGCTCTCGATGATCTGATAGGGCGAGGGGACCGCGCCGGTTTCCAGACCGCCGTACCGCAGAACTTCGATGCCGTTCTGCGCGGTGGCCAGAAGTCGGCCAACCGGTCCGGTGATCAACGAGAAATCCACCAACGCGCGCTCCCCTGAGTGAGTGACATCCAATCCCCCGATTGCCACGACATCATGGCACAGCGTTGCTGGTCGGCCGCTGCGAATCTGCGGCGGGGAGCCGCCTAGCCTGGTGGGGACATGGCGCATCTTCTCGGGGCTGAGGCCCTACATCTGCAATACCCGACCAAAGTCGTTTTCGATGCGGTGTCCCTCGGTGTGAACGAGGGCGACCGGATCGGCATCGTCGGCCGCAACGGCGACGGAAAGTCCAGCCTGCTGGCCATGCTGGCCGGCCGCGTCACGCCTGATTCCGGCCGGGTCACCGTGCGCGGCGGCGTCCGGGTGGGCGTACTGGATCAGGCCGACACCCTCGATCCCACGGACACCGTCGGGCACGCCGTCGTCGGCGACACACCGGAGCACGAATGGGCCGGTGACCCGCGCGGCCGCGACGTCATCTCCGGGTTGCTGGGCGGCCTGGCCTGGGACGCGGTGCTCGGCACCCTCTCGGGCGGGCAGCGACGCCGGGTCGCGCTGGCCCAGCTGCTGGCCGGGGATCACGACGTCCTGGCGCTCGACGAACCGACCAACCATCTCGACGTCGAGGGCATCACCTGGCTGGCCGAGCATCTGAAACGGCGTTGGTCGCCCTCCTCGGGCGGGCTGCTGGTGATCACCCACGATCGCTGGTTCCTCGACGAGGTGTGTACGACGACGTGGGAGGTGCACGACCGCATCGTCGAACCGTTCGACGGTGGGTACGCCGCCTACATCCTGCAGCGGGTGGAACGCGATCGGCAAGCCGCATCGAGTGAGGCCCGCAGGCAGAATCTGGCCCGCAAGGAATTGGCCTGGCTGCGTCGCGGTGCGCCGGCGCGCACGACCAAGCCGAAGTTCCGCATCGATGCGGCCAACGCGTTGATCTCCGATGTTCCCGAGATCCGCGACAAGGTGGCCCTGCAGTCGCTGGCGGTGACCCGGCTGGGCAAGCAGGTCGTGGATCTGCTCGATGTGTCGGTGAGCTACGCCGACCGCGAGGTGCTCAAGCAGGTCGAGTGGCGGGTGGCGCCCGGCGAGCGGACCGGCATCCTCGGTGTCAACGGTGCAGGCAAGTCGACGCTGCTGGGTCTCATCGACGGTTCGGTGCAGCCGACCGAGGGCCAGGTCAAACACGGCAAGACGGTACAGATCGCGACCCTGACCCAGGGCGTCGACGAACTCTCCGATCATCTCGACGATCCGGTGCGGGTGGTGCTGAGCCAGCTGGCCACCACCTACACCGTGGGGGCGGGTTCCAAGGCTCAGGAACTCACCCCGGGTCAGCTGTTGGAACGCCTCGGATTCGCCAGTGCCCAGCTGTCCACACCGGTCAAGGATCTCTCCGGCGGCCAGCTACGGCGCCTGCAGCTGCTGCTCATCCTGCTCGGGCAGCCCAACGTGCTGATCCTCGACGAGCCGACCAACGACCTGGACACCGACATGCTGGCCGCGATGGAGGATCTGCTGGACTCCTGGCCCGGCACCCTGATCGTGGTCAGCCACGACCGGTACTTCCTGGAACGGGTCACCGATCAGCAGTACGGCATCCTCGGCGGGCATCTGCGGCACCTGCCCGGCGGCGTCGACGAGTACCTGCGGCTGCGGGCCTCACACGAGGCGACCACCGGTGCCGCGGCACCCAAATCGGGGCCTCAGACCGGCAACCCGGTCTCCGGTGCCGATCTGCGCGCGACGCAGAAGGAGATCGCGGCGATCGAGCGCAAGCTGATGAAACTCGACGGTCAGATCAAGGAGGCCCAGCGCCGCCAGGCCGAGCACGACCAGGGTGACTACGAAGGGCTCAGGACACTGACCGCCGGCGTCCGCGAGCTCGAAGCCGAGGTCGCCACGCTGGAGGAGCGGTGGCTCGAACTGTCCGAGTCGCTCGGCTGACCCTCCGGGTCTCTACGATGAGGCCGTGCGATACGTCCTTGCGCCGCTGACGCTGTTCGTGCGCTACTTTCCCCAGTTGCTGGCCTGTTATCTACTGGGGTACCTCGGGAGAACCGGAGCCATCGAGTGGGCCGCCCGGGTCGGCTACGACAACGACCTCTGGGCATCGCTGATCATGCCCCTGGCCGGTATGGCGCGGCTGGGGTCCTATGTGGCGATGTTCCTGGTGATCCGGCCCGGCATTCCGGCACTCGCCGGGCTACCGACGCGTTCCGCCCGCCAGATCGACATCTTCGCGACCATCATCGTGCCGTTTTTTGCGATCTACCTGGCGTGGCAGATGTTTCGGGAGGACTGGCTGGATTTCGAGTACCGCGCCGTGCCCTACCGGGTGGGCAAAGCGCTCACCACGCCCGGCACCGAGATCGACCCGCAGATGTTGCCGGTGGGCACATTGACCTTCGTGATCATCGGCGCTGCCCTGGTGGCACGCTTCGCCCTCGGCCGGTTCAAGGATCGGCTGCCGCCCTGGCTTCTCCCGATCCAGGTATACATGGACGCCTTGTGGGTGTTCCTGGTGTTGACCTTCTCGGCCAGCAAGGGCCTCACGATCCTGATCAATCCGTCGGCCTGGTTGGCGGAGCGGCGAATCGTGGTGTGGTTCAACGAGACCAAGGACAGCGTGTTTTCCCAAGTCGAGTTTCTGGGGTCGTTGTGGAAAGGCGTCACCTGGGCCGTCGGCACCGTCTTCGGCGGCGCAGCGGTACCGCTGATCTGGCTCGCCGTGGCCTGCATCGTCTACGGCGCGACGGCGAAGGCGGACTGGCACGCAGAGGCGCGACGGTTGGGCGGTGATCGGCTGGGTCGCTGGTTCGAGCGCACAGCGCCGACGCGCACGCAGTTGAGCAGCCGGTGGAAGCGCGTTCCCGGCAAGGTACGCACCGAGGTGCGCGACCAGTTCACCGGCCAGATCGGCAAGTTCAAGCCGATCACCGACTCCGCACATGTGATCGCGGCGGGCGGCCTGCTCGCCATATCGCTGTACGTCCTGGGATACCTCGCACTTGCCTGGTTGGACGTGTTCGGTAGCTTCTTCCGAGCGCAGATCGGGTCGGGCTACCTGCTGCGCGGGATGAGCTGGCTGCTCGGTCCGCACGACATCACGTTCTGGTTCGGCACCTGGGATGCGCTGGCGCTGGTCTCGCACTCAATCATCGAGCCGCTACGGATCTGTCTGATCGCCACGACGCTGGCCTGGTGCGTGGAACGCTGGAACGCCAAGGCGTCAGCCGCTACAACTGCAGCCGAATCAGCAGTGAACCGCTCGAATCCCTGATATCGATTGCCGTCGGTTCGGCGCTCGCGGGGATCATGGCTGTCCACGGCATAGAAGTCGCCTTACCGCACGGTGGGCCGTCCACACGCCACGACCGCTCACCTTCCACGAGATAACCGACGCAGCCGAATCCTGCTTCTGGCGGGCCTGAACGTTCGACGACCACATTCATCAGCACGGTGCCTTCCGGTAGCCGCGCGCCGTAGCCGGGTCGCTCGGTAGACCGGCTGACATTGCGCACTCGCCAGGTTTGCCCGTCGACATCGATCGGTTCGTCGGCCATCGCGGTGTGGGCCGGCCGCACCGTGCGCTGGTAGTCCTGCCAGTAGGGATGCAGGATGAACGTGGTGCTCACCGACACAGCGGCCGCAGCCACCGCGGCGCCAACCAGGTTGCGCTTCCAGAGCGTCATCGTCAGGTGCCCATTTGCGTCGGGGGTCCGATGACGATCAGGTCGCTACGGCTGACACGTGAGTCATCCAGCGGAATATCCACCACCAACCGGGAGTCCATGCGCCCATCACTGACCCACACTCGCAAACTCATGCGCTGCCCACGTTGCGCCACCAGCTCGACGGGCACATCGAAGACCCACGAACTGCGCGTCGCGATTCCGGGAGTGAGCGAGCCCGCCAGCGGCAGCACGCCGAGTCGGCTGGTCGGCACGTAGGTGTTCGGCCCGACGACGAGTTCGACGCGGGGCACCGCATCCGTGCGGGTTGCCATGGCCTCGCTGTCGATGGCAACCCAGGTCCCCAGCGCATCCAGTGTCGGCGAGCGGAGGCGCTCCGTGCGGATCTGTGGAGCGATCCGCGCTCCGGTGACCGTCGCCGCAATGTCACGGCCGGTGGCCTGCTGACCCATCACCGCGTCGACATCGAACGGGCCGTACACGTCATCGGGGGTCGGCAGGTTGTGCCATAGCAGGGCCGCAGCCCCGATCGCCGAGGCTGTGGCCGCGGCCCGCACGACCCGACGCCAGTTCAGCCTTCTCATCGTGGACGTCCGACCGGGACGGTGAGCCGGCCGTAGTCGGTGACGCTCCGCACCCAACCCTGCCCATAGGTGGCATTGAGCCGTTCGACTTCCTTCCAGATGTGCACCTGCAACTCGGCGCCGATCGAAATCGCGTTCGCCGGAACATCCCAGAGGAGAACGACCTGGTCGGTGAGTCCGGGGCCGAGCGCCCCGGTCAGGGTTCCGTCGGCCAGCCTCATGGCGGAAAGGGCGTGGATGTCTGGTATGCCGACCAGATCCACCGGTTTGTCCATGAACCCCGGCAGCGTGCTGGTGTTACGCGCCGTTGCCACCAGACCGAGAAAGCGGCGTCCTGGCCGCTTCCCGGCTATCAGACGATCGCCCGCCCGCACCTCGTCGACCAGCGTGGCGCGCTGCACCGTCATCTCGAATCGGCCGGTGTCGAACGGCTCGCCCACTGTCAGGTCGGTGACCTGCTTGTTCACCGTGTCCAGCCCGCCGAACGCCGCGGTGGTCACCAGCACGGCAACCAGTCCTGCTCGTCGCCACTCCTTGAGACCCCAGCCCGCGAACCATTGACGAAGACGTCCGGTGACTGTGGTGGCGGCGCTCCCCCGAGCCGGTTCCATGGCTGCAGATGCTACCTAGCGCAGCTTGATCCGGAGTTCATCGGCGGTGTCACGCACCACGCCGAGCTGGCGGGCCACCTGGATGGGCGCGGTGCCGCCGCGGGCGTCCCGCGAGTCGACCGAACCGGCGATGGTCAGCACCTCGCGCACCTGGGCGGTCAGACCCGGATGGATGCCGGCCAGTTCGTCATCGGCGAGTTCCTCGAGTCCGACCCCGCGCGCCTCGGCCGCCTTGACCGCCGCCCCGGCCGCCTCGTGCGCGACCCGGAACGGAATACCCTGTCGCACCATCCATTCGGCGATATCGGTGGCCAGCGTGTAGCCCAGCGGAGCCAACTGCGCCATCCGATCGGTGTCGAAAGTCAGCGTGCTGACCAGTCCGGCCATCGCGGGCAGCAGCATCCGCAGCTGCGCCACCGAGTCGAATACCGGTTCCTTGTCTTCCTGCAGATCCCGGTTGTAGGCCAGCGGCTGCGCCTTCAGGGTGGCCAGCAGGCCGGCCAGAKTCCCGATCAGCCGCCCGGACTTACCGCGCGCGAGCTCGGCGATATCGGGGTTCTTCTTCTGCGGCATGATCGAGCTGCCCGTCGACCAGGAGTCGTGCAGCTTCACGTAGCCGAATTCGGTGGTGCTCCACAGGATGATGTCCTCGGCCAGCCGGGACAGATCGACTGCGATCATCGCGAATACGAACGCCGCTTCGGCTGCGAAATCCCGTGCAGCAGTGGCGTCGATCGAGTTCTCGGCAGCCGAATGGAAGCCCAGCTCGTCGGCGATGGCATCCGGATCCAGCCCCAGTGACGAGCCGGCCAGCGCACCGGAACCGTACGGCGACACCGCGGTTCGCTTGTCCAGGTCGACGAGCCGATCGGCGTCGCGCAGCAGCGGGTGGGCATGTGCCAGCAGGTGGTGAGCGAGCAGGACAGGCTGCGCGGACTGCAGGTGCGTCTTGCCCGGCATGATCGCGGTCGGGTGCGCAGCGGCCTGGGTGCTCAACGCGGCCGCCACATCCAGGACCCCGGCACCGACCGCTTTGATGGCGTCGCGCAACCACATCCGGAACAGCGTGGCGACCTGGTCGTTGCGGGACCGGCCGGCGCGCAGCCGACCACCCAGCTCGGCACCGACCCGGTCGATGAGGCCGCGCTCCAGCGCTCCGTGCACGTCCTCGTCGGTCGGCAGCGGTCCGAAGCTGCCGTCCGCGACGTCCTCACCCAGGCTGTCCAGGCCGGCCAGCAAGCCATCGCGTTGCTCGTCGGTGAGCAGCCCGGCGTGGTGCAGCACCCGGGCGTGCGCCTTGGAGGCGATCACGTCATAGGGCGCCAGCACCCAGTCGAAGTGCGTCGACTTGCTCAGCGCGGCAAGGGCATCGGAAGGCCCATCGGCGAACCGCCCACCCCAGAGGGACCCTTCGTTGGTGCTCACAACCCGAGATCGCGCTTGGCCGAGATCTTGCTGGACAGACCGTGCACGTGCACGAAACCCTTGGCCGAGGACTGGTCGAAGCTGTCGCCCTCGTCGTAAGTGGCCAGGTTGAAGTCGTACAGCGAGGTCGGGCTGCGCCGGCCGTTGACCGCGATGTGGCCGCCGTGCAGCACCAGCCGGATCTCGCCGGTGACATGCTCCTGGGTGTGCGCGACGAAGGACTCCAGCGCGCGCTTGAGCGGCGAGTACCAGAGGCCGTCGTAGACCAGCTCGCCCCACTTCTGGTCGGTACCGCGCTTGTAGCGGCCGAGTTCGCGTTCCAGGGTGACGTGCTCGAGTTCGGTGTGCGCGGTGATCAGCACCATGGCGCCGGGTGCCTCGTAGATCTCGCGGCTCTTGATGCCGACGAGGCGGTCCTCGACGACGTCGAGCCTGCCGACGCCCTGGGCACCGGCACGCCGGTTGAGCTCCTCGATGGCCTGCAGCACCGTGACCGGCCGGCCGTCGATGGAGGTCGGCACACCCTTCTCGAAGCCGACGACGACCTCGTCGGGAGTGCTCCAGTTGATGGTGGGGTCTTCGGTGTAGTCGTAGACGTCCTTGGTGGGCGCATTCCAGAGGTGCTCCAGGAAGCCGGTTTCCACCGCGCGGCCCCAGACGTTCTGGTCGATCGAGAACGGCGAGCGCTTCGTCACATTGATCGGGATGGCGTTCTCCTCGGCGAAGGCGATGGCCTTCTCCCGGGTCCACGCGTAGTCCCGCACCGGGGCCAGCACCTTGAGCTCGGGCGCCAACGACGCAAACCCGACCTCGAAGCGGACCTGATCGTTGCCCTTGCCGGTGCAGCCGTGCGCGACGGTGCCGCCCTTGTGCTCGCGGGCGGCGGCCACCAGGTGCTTGACGATCAGCGGGCGGCTGATCGCCGACACCAGCGGGTACCGGTCCATGTAGAGCGCGTTGGACTGGATGGTCGGCAGGCAGTACTCGTCGGCGAACTCATCGCGGGCGTCGACCACGACGGCCTCGACGGCGCCGCAGTCCAGCGCTCGCTGCCGGACGACCTCCATGTCCTCACCACCCTGGCCGAGGTCGATGGCCACGGCCACGACCTCACGCCCGGTCTCCTTGCCGATCCAGCTGATCGCGACCGAGGTGTCCAGACCGCCGGAATACGCCAGGATGACGCGCTCGGACATGCAAAATCTCCTTTTCTAGAACTGCTCTACTTCAAGTTTTCGAACATGATCGCGAGCTCGGCACCGGTCATCGGCTCACGCGCCATCACGAAGATGGTGTCATCACCGGCGATGGTGCCGACAACCTGGGGCAACGATGCCCGGTCGATGGCGCTCGCGAGGTAGTGCGCCGCCCCCGGCGGAGTGCGCAGCACGGCGATGTTCGCGCTGGCATCGGTGGATACCAGCAGTTCGCCCAGCAGCTTGGTCACCCGCTCGGTGCCACCGGAGACCCCGCGCACCGGGCTGCCGTCCTCGGGGACGACGTAGACGCCGACGCCGCCGTCGGCGCCGCGCAGTTTCACCGCTCCGAGTTCCTCCAGGTCCCGCGACAGGGTGGCCTGGGTGACCTCGATGCCCTCCGCGGAGAGCATCGCAGCCAGCTCACCCTGACTGCTCACCGCATTCGCGGAGAGCAGGGTGACGATGCGGGCCTGAYGGCCGACCCGGGTCGGTGAACTCATGATGTCAGGCACGCTCCAGCAGCCACGCCAGCAGCGCCTTCTGCGCGTGCAGCCGGTTCTCGGCCTCGTCGAAGACGGCGCTCTGCGGCCCGTCGATCACCTCGTCGGTGATCTCGTGGCCGCGGTGCGCCGGAAGACAATGCAGGACAACGGCTTCCGGATCAGCAAGTTTCAATAATTCGGCGTTGAGCTGGAACGGGCGGAACGGGCGCACCCGGTCCAGACCGTCGTTCTCCTGACCCATCGACGTCCAGGTGTCGGTGACCAGCACGTCGACACCCTCGGCGGCGGCCTTCGCGTCGTGGGCGAGGGTGACCGTCGCACCGGTCTCGGCGGCACGGCGCTTGGCGGCGTCCACGAACGACGGGTGCGGTTCGAAACCGGCGGGCGCGGCGATCGTCACGTTGATACCGGCGGTCACCCCGCCCAGCATCAGCGAGTGCGCCATGTTGTTGGCACCGTCACCGAAGTAGGTCATCGACAGACCGTGCAGTGCTCCCTTGCGCTCGGCGAGTGTCTGCAGATCGGCCAGCACCTGGCAGGGGTGGAACTCGTCGGACAATGCGTTGACGATGGGCACCGTCGACCCGGATGCCATGGCGGCCAACCGTTCCTGGGCGAAGGTGCGCCAGACGATGGCGTCGACGTAGCGGGACAGCACAGCGCCGGTGTCCTCGAGGGTCTCCTCGCGGCCGAGCTGGGTGCTGCGCCCGTCGACGACGACGGCGTGCCCGCCGAGTTGGGCGATGCCCATCTCGAAGGAGAACCGGGTGCGGGTCGAGTTCTTCTCGAAGATCACCGCGACACCGCGCGGGCCCTCCAGGGGCCGGCGGCTGAACGGCGAGGTCTTCAGCGCGGCGGCCAGCGCCAGCACCTCGGCCTGTTCATCGGGTGTCAGGTCATCGTCGCGCAGAAAGTGTCTGGTCACGTGGCTCCCTTGTCGAGCACCGCGGGCAGTGCGGTGAGGAATTCGTCGATCTGGGTTTCGGTGATGATCAGCGGCGGAGCCAGCCTGATCACATCGGCTGCGGCGGCATTGACCAGGAACCCGGCGTCACGCGCGGCCGTCTCGACTGCTTTGGCCTTTTCGGCGGTCAGCACGATGCCCAGCAGCAGGCCCTTACCCCGGACATGGCTGACGAGCGGGTGGTGCAGTTCCTCGACGCCGTGGCTGATGGTCTTGCCCAGCACATCGGCTTTCGCGACGAGGTCCTCGGCGGCAAGTGTCTTCAGCACGGCCAGCGCGGCGGCGGTGCACACCGGATTTCCCCCGAAGGTGCTGCCGTGCAGTCCCGGGGTGAGCAGGTCAGCGGTGGCGCCGATGGCCAGGCAGGCCCCGATGGGCAGTCCGCCGCCCAGGCCCTTGGCCAGGGTGACGATGTCCGGGGTGATGCCGTCGTGCTGGTGGGCATAAAAGGTTCCAGTACGGCCAACCCCCGTCTGCACCTCGTCGAGGACCAGCAGTGTGCCGTGCGCAGCGGTGATCTCGCGGGCTCTCGCCAGGTAGCCCGGCGGGGGGACGACGACGCCGCCCTCCCCCATGATCGGCTCCAGGAAGACCGCGGCGGTCTCGTCGGTGACGGCGGCTTCGAGAGCCTCGGCGTCCCCGTAGGGCACGAAGGTCACCTCACCGGGCAACGGCTCGAAGGGTGCCCGTTTGGCCGGCTGGCCGGTCAGCGCCAACGCCCCCATCGTCCTGCCGTGGAATCCACCTTCGGCGGCAACGAGTTTGGTGCGCCCGGTGAGCCTTGTGATCTTGAAGGCGACCTCGTTGGCCTCGGTGCCGGAGTTGCAGAAGAAGGCCCGCGCGGGATGGCCGAGGTGATCGACGAGCTTTTCGGCCAGGGCGATCCCCGGCTCGGTGGCATACAGGTTCGACGTGTGCCCGAGCGTGTTGAGTTGCGCGGTGACGGCCTCGATGACGGCGGGATGGCGATGGCCGAGCAGGTTGACCGCGATGCCACCGAGCAGATCCAGATAGCTCTTGCCGTCGGTGTCGGTGACCACGGCGCCGTCACCGGTGGCCAGCGCCAGCGGCGGGGTGCCGTAGTTGTTCATCATCACCGCTTCCCAGCGGTCTTGCAGTGCCTGTTGCCCCATGTCACTTCGCTCCTGCCCGCCGGATCTCATGTCGCGCCCACCACCTTGGTTCCGGTTCCTTCATCGGTGAAAAGCTCGACCAGCACGCAATGTTCGACGCGGCCGTCGATGACATGCGCGCTGGGCACCCCGCCGTCGACTGCCCGCAGACAGGCCTCGATCTTGGGGACCATGCCGGATTCCAGCTTCGGCAGTAGTTCGGTCAGAGCGGCACTGTCGATCTCGCTGACCAGCGAGTTGCGGTCCGGCCAGTCGGTGTACAGGCCTTCGACATCGGTGAGCATCAGCAGCTTCTCGGCGCCGAGCGCCTCGGCCAGCGCGGCGGCGGCGGTATCGGCATTGATGTTGTGCACGATGCCGACGACGTCCGGAGCGATGGTGGACACCACCGGGATACGGCCCGCGGCAATGAGATCCAGCAGCGACCCGGCGTTGACACTCTCCACGTCGCCGACCAGCCCGATATCGGTGGCCACCCCGTCGACGGTGACGCTGCGCCGCACCGCGGTGAACAGCTGCGCATCCTCGCCGGTGACGCCGACCGCGTACGGGCCGTGCGCATTGATCAGCCCGACGAGTTCGCGGCCCACCTGACCGAACAGCACCATGCGGGCCACGTCGAGCACCTCGGGTGTCGTGACGCGGAAGCCGCCCTTGAAATCGCCTGCGATACCCAGTTTCTTGAGCATGGCGCTGATCTGCGGGCCACCCCCGTGCACCACGACGGGACGGATACCGCAGTTGCGCAGGAACACCATGTCCGAGGCGAAGGCGCGCTTGAGGTCGTCGTCGGTCATGGCGTTGCCGCCGTACTTGACCACGACGATCTTGCCGTGCAGTTGTTTGAGCCAGGGCAGCGCCTCGGCGAGGACCGACGCCTTGGTCTGGGTCGTGGTCATGAGCTGTACGCCGAGTTCTCTTCGACGTACGCATGGGATAGATCGGTGGTCCTGATGGACGCGGTCGCATCGCCGGCGAACAGCTCGATCAGCACGTCGACCTCGTCATCGGACAGGTCGACCTCGCGGGCGCCGGGTGCGCCGGTGCCGTCGATGCACACCGGTGAACCGTTGAACGACACGCTGATTCGCTGCGGATCCAGAGCCACCGGAGCGATACCGACGGCGGCCAGGACCCGGCCCCAGTTGGGGTCGGAGCCGAACAGCGCGGTCTTGACCAGGCTGTCGCGGGCGACGGCCCGGGCGGCGGTCAGCGCCTCGTCCTCGCTGGCGGCGCCGGCGACGGTGATCGAGATCCGCTTGGTGACGCCCTCGGCGTCGGCCTGCAACTGCGCGCAGAGGTCATCGCAGACGGCCAGCACCGCGGCGTCCAGGTCCTCCTGGGTGGGCGTGACCTCGCTGGCACCGGAGGCCATCAGCAGCACGGTGTCATTGGTCGAGCAGCTGCCGTCGATGTCGAGGCGGTCGAAGGTGCGCCCGGTGGCCCGCCGCAGCGCGGTGTCCAGAGCGACCGGGTCCGCCACTGCGTCGGTGGTGATGACCACCAGCATGGTGGCCAGTGAGGGCGCGAGCATGCCGGCGCCCTTGGCCATCCCGCCGATGGTCCAGCTGTCCGCGTGCAGCGCAACCTGTTTGGGCACGGTGTCGGTGGTCATGATGGCTCGCGCGGCTTCCTCGCCCCCGGTGAGCCCGCCCGCCATCTCCTGCACGATCTCGGCGACACCGGCCAGCACCTTGTCCATCGGCAGCCGGTCACCGATCAGCCCGGTGGAGCAGACCGCGACCTCGATGGCGCCCGTCTCGGTGCCCCAGTCGCTCAGTGCCGCGGCCACCGCCTCCGCGGTGGCGTGAGTGTCCTGGAAACCGCCCGGGCCGGTGCAGGCGTTGGCGCCGCCGGAGTTGAGGATGACCGCGCGCAGGCGGCCGGTGGTGAGCACCTGCTGTGACCATTGCACCGGGGCCGCTTTGATCTGGTTGCGGGTGAACACCCCGGCGGCATGGTGGTCGGGGCCCTCGTTGAACACCAGGGCGAGGTCCAGCGCGCCGGATGCCTTGATACCGGCCCGGATTCCCGTCGCACGGAAGCCGGCAGGCGCCGTCACACCTTGACTCCGCACGAGCTTCGGGGTCGGATGGTTCGCTTCGCGTGCTCCGCTCACGGTGCCACTCCCACGGTCGACAGTCCTTCGGTTTCGGGCCAGCCCAGGGCCAGGTTCATCGATTGCACGGCGGCGCCGCCGGTGCCTTTGGTGAGGTTGTCGATGGCGCAGATCGCGACCAGCACGCCTGCCTCTTCATCGACGGCCACCGCCAGCTGGGCGGCGTTGCTACCGATGACCGATCCGGTCTTGGGCAGCTGGCCCTCCGGCAGCAGATGGACGAACGGTTCGGCGCCGTAGGCCTTCTCGTAGGCGGCGCGCACCTCGGCCTCGGTGGCCGATGTCGGCGCGGTGCAGGTGGCCAGGATGCCGCGGGAAGTGGGGATGAGCACGGGTGTGAAGGACACCGTGACGTTCTTGTCGGTGACCTTGCGCAGACCCTGGGCGATCTCCGGGGTGTGCCGGTGCTTGCCTGCGATGTTGTACGCGCGTGCCGATCCGATGACCTCGGCGCCCAGCAGGTCGACCTTGGCCGACTTGCCCGCGCCGGAGGTGCCGCTGACCGCGACGACGGTCACGTTCGGTTCGACCAGATCGGCCGCGACAGCCGGCAGCAGTGCCAGCAGCGCGGAGGTCGGGTAGCAGCCGGGCACCGCGATGCGGGTGGCGCCCGCCAGCGCTTCCCGGCCGCCGGGCAGTTCGGGCAGGCCGTAGGGCCAGGTGCCCGCGTGCGCGCTGCCGTAGAACTTCTCCCAATCGGCCGCGTCGTCGAGCCGGAAGTCCGCACCGCAGTCGATGATGACGGTGTCGCCGAGTTGCGTGGCGAGTTCGGCGGAATGCCCGTGCGGCAGGCCGAGAAACACGACATCGTGGCCGGCCAGCAGTTCGGCGTCGGTGGGCTGCAGTATCCGGTCGGCCAGCGGCAGCAGGTGCGGGTGATGCTCACCGAGCGTGCTGCCCGCGCTCGCCGCGGCGGTGAGCGCACCGATGGTCAGGCGACCGTCCACGTAGGCAGGGTGGCCGAGCAGCAGGCGCAGGATCTCTCCGCCGGCGTACCCACTGGCACCGGCGACGGCTACGGAGGTCATGGGTCTGATTTTTGCATTGTTATGCAGTCAGATGCAAACCCATTAGTTTACGGGGCGGCGAGCAGACATAAATGGCCGCTCTCTGCCCTGTTTTCGAGGCCATTTGCGTCTGCTCGCGGGACCTAATCAGGCGCGCTGCACCGCTCCCACCCGTTCGACCGCGGCGGCCACCGCAGCCTCGCGCGATGCGCTGGCCTCGTCCTCGGTGAGGGTCCGGTCGGTGGCGCGGAAGCGCAGCGCCAGGGTCAGCGACTTGCGCCCCTTCCCGATCTGCGGACCGGTGTACACGTCGAACAACCGGACGTCCTCCAGCAGCTCGCCGGCACCGTCGCGCACCGCGTCGACCACCGCAGCGGCGGCGACGTCCTCGGCGACGGTGAGGCTGATGTCCTGGAACACCGCAGGGAAGGGCGAGACCGCGGGTGCGGGCAGGCGTTCCACGATCGGGATGGCGTCGAGGTTCAGTTCCACCGCGCAGGTACCGGCCGGCAGACCCGCCCTTTCGATGACCGCGGGATGCAACTGTCCGGCGTAGCCGATGGTCAGGTCGCCGATGAGAACCTCGGCGCACCGGCCGGGGTGCCACGGCAGTTCCTGGGCGGCGCGCAACGTGAACTCCACCCCGACCGCACGACTGATCACCTGGACGGCCTCGAAGGCATCGGCGGCCTGCACCGGCCGGCCCGGGCCCCACGGCCCGGCGGGCTCGCGCAGACCGGTCAGGACCACCGCGACATGCTCGGGCTGACTCGGCAACGACCCGTCCAGCCCCGCGATCTCGTCGGCGGTGGGACGGCGGTCGGTCGGGATGCGTTCCACCGCGCGGGTCGCCGCGGTGGCCAGCGCGACGTCCGCGATGGCGAACAGGGCGGTATCCACCGCGCCGCGAGACACGTTGCGTGACAACGCCTCCAGCAGACCCGGCAGCAGGGTGCTGGCCAGGTGCGGCCGGTCGTTCTCCAGCGGGTTGAGCACCGTCACGACGGAGCGACGCGGGTCATCTGCGGGCAGCCCCCAGGTGTCGAACACCCCGGCCGGCAGGAACGGCGTCGGCAGCACCTCGACATAACCGTTGAGCGCCAACGATTTGCCGAGGGCACGGCGGCGCTTCTGCACCGGAGTCAGGCCGCGCCCGGGGGGCGCCAGCGGCAGCACCGACGGAATGGCGTCCAGGCCCTCCAGGCGCAGCACCTCTTCGACCAGATCCGCGGGTTCGCGAAGGTCGGTGCGCCAACTCGGCGGTACGGCGGTGATCTGGGCGTCGGTCTCGGTGACCACAGCGCCGATCTGGGCGAGCCGTCGCGCCGCGACGCCGGCCGGGTAGCTCACGCCCGCAACGCGATCCGGCAGATCCACGGGCATGCTGACCGCCGGCGGGGACCAGTCCTCGCGCGGCGGGTCACCCCGCCAGTCGGTCAGGGTGGGATCGACGGTGCCACCGGCGATCTCGGCGAGCAGGGTGGCGCAGCGATCCAGGGCGGCCACCGAGATGGCCGGGTCGACGGTGCGCTCGTAGCGGCGACCGGCCTCGCTGGCCAGCCGCAGCCTGCGCTGGGTGCGTGACACTGCCGCCGGATCCCATACCGCGGCCTCCAGCAGCACGTCGGTGGTGGAATCGCGGACCTCGGTGGTGCCCGCGCCCATGACGCCGCCGATCGCCGCGGTCGCGACATCGTCGACGATCAGCACGTCGCCGTCGTTGAGGGTGCGGGTGACGTCGTCGAGGGTGGTGACCTTCTCCCCCGCCTCGGCGAACCGCACGTTGAACGGGCCGGTGATCAGCGACCGGTCGTGTGCGTGCATGGGGTGACCGAGCTCGAGCATCACATAGTTGGTGACGTCGACCGCGGGCGAGATGGCGCGGATACCGGACAGCAGCAGCCGACGCTGCAGCCACCACGGTGAGACCGCGGACGGGTCGATACCCGTGACCGGACGCAGCCCGAATCGCAGCACACCGGTACCGGGCTGCACGACCACTGGCCACGCCTCACCCTCGACGGGCAGCGGCGGGATATCGGCGGGATCGACGAACTCCAGGTCGGTGGCACAGGCGATCTCGCGCGCCATACCGCGCATCGACAGGCAGTAACCACGGTCCGGGGTGATCGCGAGGTTGAACACCACATCGTCGAGGCCGACGACGTCGATGGCCGAGGCACCCGGTTCGGCGGTGCCCGGCGGCAGCACCAGGATCCCGGAATGGTCGCCACCGAGGTTCAGTTCGGATGCCGAACAGATCATCCCGTCCGAGGTGCGACCGTAGGTCTTGCGCTTGGCGATGGTGAAATCACCGGGCAGGACGGTGCCGGGCAAGGCCACCACGACGAGATCGCCGACGGCGAAGTTGCTTGCGCCGCAGACGATATCGCGAGGCTCCGGCTCGCCCACGTCGACCTTGCAGGCCCGGATGGGCTTCTTGAACTCGGTGAGTTCCTCGATCTCGGCGACCCGGCCGACGGTCAACGGGCCGGTGACGGGACCGACCGGGATGATCTCCTCGACCTCGTGGCCGATGCGGATGAGCGTCTGTTCGAGGTCGGAGACCGACATGTCCCAGCCCGGCGCACCCGCCCGGACGGTGTCGCGCAACCAGCTGTAGGGAACGCGCATCAGGCACCCACTCCGAACGGCAGGGAGAACCGCACGTCACCCTCGACCATGTCCCGCATATCGGGGATGCCGTTGCGGAACTGCAGAGTCCGCTCCAGCCCCATCCCGAATGCGAAGCCCGAGTACTCGGCGGGGTCGATTCCACAGGCGCGCAGCACATTTGGATTGACCATGCCGCAACCACCCCATTCCACCCAGCCCGGTCCGCCCTTCTTGTTCTCGAACCAGACATCGACCTCGGCCGAGGGTTCGGTGAACGGGAAGAAGTGCGGACGGAACCGAGTCCGTCCCGCAGGGCCGAATTCGGCGCGGGCCAACGCATCCAGCGTGCCACGCAGGTTGGCCATCGTCAGCCCCTTGTCCACGGCGAGCCCCTCCACCTGATGGAAGACCGGCGTGTGGGTGGCGTCGAGTTCGTCGGTGCGGAAGGTGCGGCCCAGCGAGATGATGTACACCGGCAGTTCGCGTTCCAGCAGGGCCCGGATCTGCACCGGCGAGGTGTGCGTGCGCAACACCTGCCGCGAACCGTCGGGCGCGATCTGGAAGGTGTCCTGCTCGCTACGGGCCGGGTGATCCGGCGGGAAGTTCAGTGCGTCGAAATTGAACTGCTCTGTTTCGACTTCGGGTCCTTCGGCCAATTCCCAGCCCATCGCGACGAAGGTGTCGGCGATGCGCTCGGTCAACAGGGTGATCGGATGACGGGCCCCGATCGGCTGCCGGGTCGAGGGCAGCGTGACGTCGATACGCTCGGCCACCAGCACGGCCGCGTCGCGTTCGATGCGCAGCGCCGCCAACCGGTCGTCGTAGGCCTGCTGGGCCTCGGTGCGCGCCACGTTCACCCGCTTGCCGGCATCGGCGCGCTCGGACTTGGGCAGCGAGCCCAGCGCCTGACGCGCCAGCGCGATCGGCGACCGATCGCCGAGGTGTTCGGTCTTGGCCCGGGCCAGCGCATCCAGGTCGGCGGCCGCTTCGAAGGCCTGCCGGGCCGCGCTCACCGCGTTGATCAGGCCTTCTTCTGAGAGCTCCGCCACCCGGCGATCATAGGCGATGCCCGGATGAGAGCGACGTCACGCACCCTCGGCATCCTCGTCGAACCGGCCGGCGCCACCGACCTGCGGAATCGGCTTGACCCAGAACATCTGCAGATCTTCGGGCACCCCACTGGGCTTGGCCGCGAACAGCTGCTTGCGCACCTTCTTCACCGTCACCCCGAGCGCGGCCAGGTCACCGTTCTCGGTGATGCGCTCCAAGGTCGGGTGGGAAATGACCAGGCCGCCCCTGGTGGCGCGTTCCATCACCCGGGCGGCGATGTTGACGTCGACGCCGAGCCAGTCCGAGCCGATCCGCTGGGGGTGGCCGGTGTGGATACCGGCCCGCATGCGTGGGGTGTACCCGTCCACCTCGACCGTGCCGACCGCCTCCAGGGCGGTCAGCACTGCGCGCACCGCGGTCTCCGGGTCACGGAACACCGCCATGGCGCCGTCACCCATCCGCTTGACGATGTGGCCGCCCTCGGCCAGCAGCGGAGGTTCCATCACCTGCGCGACACGACGCAGGAGCCGCAGGGTGGCATCGTCACCGGCGTTCAGGGACCAGGCGGAGAAGCCGACCAGGTCGGTGAACACCAAGGTCATCTCCCGGTTCGCGGGCCGGCCCGAGACGCGTTCGGTGAGCGCCTGCCAGACCTGCAGGGCGCCGAGACTGACTTCGCGGGACACGGCTTCCCGCTCGAGCAGCCGATCGGCGGCCCGGGCCGCAGCGCGCGGACCGCCCTCGCCGGCGGCCGACAGCGGGTCCCCGAACTCCGGGTCGCCGGGCAGGGCTCGCCGCGCGCGTCTGATCATGGCGATGACGTTGGCGTTGTGATTTGTGGCGGTGAGCCACCCCAGGGGTCCTGGTTGACGGTACGGCGCCTCGGAGCGCTCGATTTCCCCGGTACCGCCGGATCGTTCTTCGAACGATTCGACATCCACAACGCAACCCTAAGCGGCTGTTCTGACCCCGGCAACGACGTCCGCCCTAGACGTTGCTCACATCGC
>NZ_JBFUKN010000070.1:0-33016 GCF_056400845.1 Mycobacterium sp. P4_H6
GAGTTTGACCATGACCCTCACCCCCGCTCCGCCCGCACCCAAAACTGTGGGCCCGATGGAGTTGTTCGACATCGATCGGTTGCTGGACGACGACGAGCGCGACATTGCCGCCACGGTGCGCAAGTTCGTCGAGACCCGCCTGCGGCCCAACGTCGACGGGTGGTTCGAATCCGGCACTCTGCCAAAGGAATTGGCCAAAGAATTCGGCAGCCTCGGAGTGCTGGGGATGCATCTGGACGGCTACGGCTGCGCCGGGACCAACGCCGTCAGCTACGGGTTGGCCTGTCTCGAACTAGAAGCCGGTGACAGTGGCTTCCGCAGCTTCGTTTCGGTGCAGGGTTCGCTGTCGATGTTCTCGATCCACCGTTACGGCTCCGAAGAGCAGAAGAACGAGTGGCTGCCCAGATTGGCCGCCGGTGACGCTGTGGGCTGCTTCGGACTGACGGAACCCGATTTCGGTTCCAACCCCGCCGGGATGCGTACCCGCGCGCGGCGCGACGGTACTGACTGGGTGCTCAATGGCACAAAAATGTGGATCACCAACGGCAACCTCGCCGATGTCGCTACCGTATGGGCTCAGACTGACGACGGGGTGCGTGGATTCCTCGTGCCCACCGACACCCCGGGGTTCACCGCCAACGAGATCCACCGGAAGCTCTCGCTGCGGGCGTCCGTGACATCGGAGTTGGTGCTGGACAACGTGCGGTTGCCGGCCTCGGCGCAGCTGCCGCACGCCACGAGCCTCAGCGCACCGCTGTCATGTCTCAACGAAGCCCGGTTCGGGATCGTTTTCGGCGCACTGGGCGCCGCCCGGGACAGCCTGGAAACCACCATTGCCTACACGCAGACCCGCGAAGTGTTCGACCGGCCGCTGTCGGGTTTCCAGCTCACCCAGGAGAAGCTGGCCAACATGACGTTGGAGTTGGGCAAAGGGGTGCTGCTGGCCCTGCATCTCGGCCGGATTAAAGACGCTGCCGACGTACGTCCCGAGCAGGTGTCGTTGGGCAAACTCAACAATGTCCGCGAAGCGATCAAGATCGCCCGGGAATGCCGCACTCTGCTCGGTGGCAGCGGCATCACCTTGGAGTACTCACCACTGCGCCATGCCAACAACCTTGAATCGGTGCTCACCTACGAAGGCACTTCCGAGATGCACCTACTCTCCATCGGCAAGGCTCTGACCGGCCAGGCCGCCTTCCGGTAATACCTTCCCCCCGCAATCTGAATGGGATTCTCAATGACCGCCTTCACCCCCGTATCTCTGCAGCACCTCATCGCCGGTGAGTGGGTGTCAGGCAGCGGCGACGAGGTGCGCAGCATCAACCCCGCCCGGCCCCAGATGGTCGTCGCGCGTGGAGGTGCGGCCACCACCGCCGACCTCGACACCGCCGTAACAGCGGCCGGCGAGGCCGCCGCCGGTTGGGCGAGCACCCCCATGCATCAGCGGGGCGCCGTGCTATTGGCCGCGGCCGGGATCGTCGAGCGCAACGCCGCCGATTGGGGCCTGGATCTGGCCATGGAGGAAGGTAAGACCAAAGCCGAAGGCGTCGGCGAGGTACTGCGGGCGGCTCAGATTTTGCGCTACTTCGGTAACGAGGGCGACCGTCAAGCCGGAGAGATCTATTCATCCCCGCGGGCCGGCGAGCAGATCTTGGTGACCCGCAGACCTGTCGGCGTGGTCGGTGTGATCACCCCATTTAATTTCCCGATCGCCATCCCGACCTGGAAAATCGCCCCGGCTCTGATCTACGGCAACACAGTGGTGTGGAAACCGGCCAGCACGGTTCCGTTGCTTGCCGTGCATCTGGCCTCGGCGCTGCACACAGCGGGCCTTCCCGCAGGAGCGCTCAATCTGCTCATCGGTGGCTCTCACCTCGGTGATGGCATCGTCAACCACCCGGGCGTCGACGCCGTCACTTTCACCGGTTCCACCGGCATCGGACGCCGCATTGCTGCCGCGGCCGCAGCGCGGGGGGTGCCGGCACAGTGCGAGATGGGCGGCAAGAACGCCGCCATAGTCTTCGACGACGCCGATCTGGACCTCGCAGTCGAGCAGGTGATCCTTGGGGCCTTCCGTTCCGCGGGCCAAAAATGCACGGCGACATCACGATTGATCCTCACCGAAGGCATCGCCGAGCGCTTCCTCGCCGCGTTGGCCGACCGCGTCGAGACCCTCGTGGTCGGGGACCCCGCCGACGACGCGACCCAGATGGGGCCGGTGGTCAACGACTCGGCTCACACGTCGATCTCGGCCGGTATCGCCACCGCCGCTGCTCAGGGCGCCTCGACGATCGCAGGCGGGCGAATCGATCTCGACGAGCCTTTGCGTGGCGGCTACTTCATCGCGCCTACCGTCGTGGAGATCGGTGGACAACCGGCTGACATCTGGACCGACGAACTCTTCGGCCCGGTGCTGGCTGTGCGCCGTGCAGCGGATGCCGAAGCAGCTTTCTCGCTCGCCAATGACAGCGAGTTCGGGCTTTCGGCAGCGGTTTTCACCCAGGATCTGACTCGAGCATTACAGGCCGTCGACCACATTGATGTCGGCGTACTGCACGTCAATTCCGAGTCCGCCGGCGCCGACCCGCACGTGCCGTTCGGTGGCGCCAAGAAGAGCGGTCTCGGACCCAAGGAGCAGGGTTCGGCCGCGCGTGAGTTCTTCACCCACACCACCACGGTGTACCTGCGCGGCGGAGCACCCCAACGATGAGCGCATCAGCACTCGACGGTGTGGTGGTCGTCGACTTCAGCCGGGTTCTGGCAGGACCGTACGCAACCATGATGCTGGGCGATTTCGGCGCCGATATCATCAAGATAGAACGCCCCGGCGTCGGTGACGATACGCGCGAATGGGGACCACCCTACGATGCAGCCGGGGTGGCCACATATTTCAATTCCGTCAATCGCAACAAGCGTTCCGTCGTTCTGGACCTCACTGATCCCGCCGATGTAGCCCGTGCCCGTGACTTGGTAGCCGACGCCGATATCGTTGTCGAGAACTTCCGTCCCGGAACCATGGAGAAACTGGGCTTGGGCTACGACGCCCTCAAAGAGACGAAACCTGACCTGATCTACTGTGCCATCACCGGATTCGGTCGCGATGGCGGCGCCGATCTGCCCGGCTACGACCTCTTGGTGCAGGCTGTCGGCGGATTGATGAGCATCACCGGTCCGACCCCCGATGCGCCGACGAAAGTCGGTGTCGCCGTGGTCGACGTTCTTGCCGGCATGCACGCGACCACCGGAATTCTCCTGGCGCTGGCACACCGCGAGCGCACCGGCGAAGGCCAACGTGTCGACACCAACCTGCTCGCGGTGCTGCTGTCGTCGATGGTCAATCAGGCCTCGGGCTATCTCGGTGCCGGCGCGGTGCCGGTCATCATGGGCAACCGTCACCCCAGCATTGCCCCGTATCAGACGTTTTCCACCGCCGACCGGCCCATCGCACTGGCCGTCGGCAACGACAAACAGTTCGGTCTGCTGGCCCGTGCGGTCGGGCTGGACTCGCTGGCCGTCGATGAGCGTTTCGCTACCAATACACTGCGGGTCGCCAACCGGGATGTGTTGTGCGAGATCCTGACTCCGGTCTTGCTCACCCACGGTGCTGATCACTGGTACACGCTGCTCACCGGAGTCGGGGTCCCGGCAGGACCGATCAACGACATGCCCGAGGCTTTTGCGTTCGCCGACAAACTCGGTCTCGCGGCCACCGTGTCCATCCCAGGTAGCCCAGCCCCACAAGTGGCCAATCCGATCTCGATGTCGGCAACTCCACCGACCTACCGCAGCGCCCCGCCACGGTTGGGAGCAGGAGACCCCACAAAAACAGCGCGTGCTTAAACACGTGAACTGGCTGTCCAATTCACTGGCTCGGCGGCGGCGAAGTCGACCCAAGCCTCCACGCCTTGTYGCCGACGTAGCCCACCTCTGCGGGGCTGACGACGGGCCTGTCTCGGTGCAATCCTCACCCGCGCCGTACTCGGCCACTGCCCGACCTCGATCCGGCTCCAGTGCAGGGACCGGTTGAACCGGTACCTGGCCGTTATCATTGCAGGTGAAATGGGACTGATCGTGGCTGACAAGCGTGCGGCGGCACACAACGATTGCGACGTACCGTGACGATGACCGTCCGCCGTCTGGCGCACGTCGGTGATCTCGGTCTGACGCTCGTCGCGGGTCAGGAGAACAGCGATCGCACTATCACCTGGGCTCACGCCATTGAACTGAGCGACCCCTCCCCCTACCTTTCCGGTGGGGAGCTCGTCATGACCACCGGAATGAGTGTCGGCGTCACCGAAGCGGAGCAGTTCGACTACATGGCGCGTCTTTCGCGCACCGGTGTGGCGGCTCTGGCCTTCGACACCGGAACCACCTTCGCCCATGTCCCTGCCGGTATTGTCTCCGCCGGAGACGCGCTCGGCATGCCCGTCCTCGCTGTTCCCGCCCACACACCGTTCATTGCAATTACCCGCGCCGTCATCGACGAAGTGACTGCCGATGAGCTCAGGTCAGTCCAACGAATCGTCGATCAACAAGAAGTGATGGCGCGAGCGGCCCTGCGTAACGGGACGCCGGCCGTCGTGAACGCGCTGAGTAAGGCGCTGTCGGCAACCATCGTCGTCGTCGGCTCCGACGGCGCGGTACTTGCCGCTGAGGGCCCCGAGATCGACAGAGTGGCAGCGGTATGCCGTAGGCACGTTGCCGGCATCCACACCCGCGGAACCCGCGTTGCCTCCAGCAAGGTGGTAGCTGAGGGCCAGGGTTACTGCACGCTGCAATCCCTGCGGGCGACCCCAACACTGCGCGGCCATCTGGCAGTGCGTACCGACCATCCGCTCAGCCCGCCAGACCGCCTTCTGGTCTCCCACGCCGTCGCGCTCATCTCGATCGAGTTGGACAAGCCGGCTCGGGTTCTCGACGCAGAACAGCGTTTACGTGCCGCAGTGACGCGGTTGGCGATCGCCGAACCTGCCGCGATCGACGCCGGCGTACTGCGCTACTTCGGCTTTGCCCCTGAAGATCCGATCGTCGTGGCGGTATTCACGCACACCGGGCCCGCGCTGGCCGCAGAACGGCACGCTCAACGTGTACTCGACGACCGCACCGTGCCGTACCTGTTGTGCACGGGCAGTGACGAAACCATCGTCGTCCTACCCGCAGACAGTTCATTGCCGGCCACCGAACTCCGACAAGCCCTGGGTGCGCAGCTTCAACGCTCGCTCGGTGGCGGCCTGAGTCTGCCCGGCTCCTTCGACACCGTGAATCTCGGCGCGGATCAGGCGCGCGCCGCGGCACGCGCCCACCCTGACAGTGAGTTTCGCGAGTTCGGCGACCTCGGCGTGTTCGGGGTGATCCTCGGAAACCGCACCAACGCTGAACTCGACCTACTTGCGCGCATGCTGCATCCCCTCGCTGCCGCTGACCGGGACGCGAATTCGCGCAGCGACAGTCTGCTGGCAACCCTGGAAACGTATCTGCGGCACAACGGTCACATAGAGAGTGCCGCAGCCGACCTGGGAATCCATCGCCACACCCTGCGTAACCGGCTCGTCAAGATCAGCGGACTCACCAACAGTGACCTCAGCACCGCCGATGCCCGAGCTGAACTGTGGTTGGCGATCAAAGCACGTGACCTGCGCTCGCTTGGAACGTCAGGAAACGCAGATCGTCAGTGAAAGAGCTTGCGGGCCTGGCTTCTCCAGGCTGAATTGTGACCGCCTGACCCTCGCGCGTGGAGCGCTGGCGCCAAACTCGGCTGCGAGCACGACGACGGTAACTATCTATCGCTCTGCAGGAATGAGTCTGCGATGAACGCCACCGACAGACCAGTGACAGCCAACACCACACCGGGCAACGTTGTTATCCACCAGGCGGTGGTGAGAACCCCGCGGCCCTCATACATGATGGCCCCCCATTCGGGGGTGGGCGGCTGGACACCGGCGCCGAGGAAGGACAATGAGGCGATCGTGACGATGATGAGCATGAAGTCCGCTACGGCGTAGCTTCCTGTTGCGCGAATGACACCAGGCATCAAGTGCCGCAGAACAACCCGCCATTGCGGATACCCAGAGATCCTGGCCGCGACGACATAGTCCGTCTCGTTGAGGACCCGCGATTCGTTTCGGGCCAGCCGAGCGTAGACCGTCCAGTCCACAATGATGATCGCCCCGACGATTGCCGGTACACCAGCAGGTATCGGACCAAGCGTGCGACTGTAGCCAATGATGACAACCAGTGCCAGCACCAGTATCACGAAGGGAAATGCAACAATCCCGTCGACAATTCGCATGACGACCGTGTCGGGCCACCGTCGACTTCCCGAACCCACCACCGTCCCTATGATGCTGCCGATCACCATGCAGGCCACCACGGCGGCGAATCCCGCCATCAGATCGAGTCGTCCCGCCACGAAGACCCTGACGAACAGGTCGCGGCCCACGGTGTCTGTGCCGAACCAGTGCTGTGTCGACGGCGGCTGCGAGGGATTACCCACGATGTCGTTGGGCCCGTACGGGCTCAGCATCGGCGCCACGATGCACAGCATCACGACGGTGCCCAGCATGAGGTAGCCGGCCCACCGTTCCCAATGGCGCTGGGGGGTGCCTGAGCCGCGACGCAGAAGGCGCGCTCGTGCAGACAGGCCGTTACTCGCACTCGGTGTGCTCAAAATGTCAACTGCGGTCACTGGCGGACTTCCTTCCCCGCGGATCTGCGAGGCCGACGATCAAGTCGGCAACCAGATTTGCGGCGATGATGATCAAGGCGGTAGCCAGAGCAATGCCTTGGATCACCGGATAGTCGCGCTGATTCACGGCAGCGATCAGCTCCTGACCTATCCCCGGCAGCCCGAAGATCGCTTCGACCACGACGGCGCTCGCAATCAGTACACCGACGTTGTAGCCGAGCAGGGTGATGACCGGCAGCAGGCTGTTGGGCAGGACGTGTGCGAACGCCAACCGCATCGGCGCCAGCCCTCGCGAATAACTGGCTTCCATCCAGGCCTGTTGCGACGCGGTAATCGCCGCGGCCCTCACCGCACGGGTGAGGATGGGCACAAGATAGCCGGCCAACGCCAGACTCGGCAAGATCGCATACTGGAGATTCTCCGGCCAGTACCCAGCCCACCCGCCGGCGGGAAACAGCGGGGTCTTGAGCGCAAGGGTCAATAGCAGCAGCAGGCCCAGGAAAAACGGTGGCAGCGTCAACAGAACGGTCATCACGGCTCGGGTCACCAAGTCCGCCGCGCCGCGGCGTAAACCGGTCCAGAGCCCCAGCGGCACCGCGATCAGCGTCGAGATCACCATCGTGATTGCCACCACCGGCAACGTCACGCTCAACGAAGTGCCGATGATCGACATCACACTGCGTCCCCCGCCGGAGAACGATCTGCCGAGATCGCCTCGTATCACGTCGGCGATGTAATTCAGAAACTGCGAGTACAGCGGCTGATTCAGATTCAGCGACTCTCGCAATGCTTGTTTGGCTGCATCGCTGCCTTTGCTACCCAAAATCGCGGTCGCAGGATCGCCGGGGACCACACGCACGAGCAGAAACGTGAGGACCACCACGACGAACGCAACCACCATCGCCTGCCCGATCAGTCTGATCAAGCGCGCGCCCGCGCCGGCATTGGGGCTGCGTAGCCGATTGCGTAGACGGCGCGCGGATGTAGTAGTCAGCGTGCCACCTCCTGAACTCTTGGCCCTTCGGGACCGATCATGGGTCGAGCGTAAGCAGGCCGCTTCCATGCGCGGTCTTAGAAATTGACCAACTTGGCTGTGCCAGCTTGGAAAATGCGCGACATCCACCCGCTCGTACAGTTGGTCACAAGGGCGGCATCGGTTCGGGCACCCCTCGTTGGAAGCCACCCGCTTGCCGCGTTCTAGCTACGGTAACCACCGCAATCAGGGTGACCAGTGTCAGAGCGGTCACCATGATCACCGTCGCGTTAGGCCCCCACCGCCCTAGTCCGGTACCAGCAAGCACCGCGCCAACCGTCTCACCGCCACCCCAGGTCACCGCTGAAATCGCCGTGCAAAACTGCAACGACCACCCCGCATCCTCCCCGGAGCGAGTCAATGCGGTTTGGCCAGAGACGAAGCACACGAACAGCACCGTCAGCGTGGCAACAGTCGCCGAGGCGTACAGCGGCCACGACCCCAACATCGGTGTCAACGCGAACAAGACGACCGTGACGATGCAACTACCGATCAGCGGAGTGGCTGCGCCAAACCTGTCCACCCCGATCCCCGCCAGCGCGCTGACCGAGATGGTGGCTACCGCCGCCACAATGAAGACCGCGCCAATGCTGAGATCTGCTGCACCCAGGCCAGACAACCACAAAGGGCCGACCACGTTGACCATGCCGATACACATCCCAGAATACGCGACCACCCAGATGCCGAGAAACGCCACCGACCGTGGTGCTGAGCCGGTTTGTCCGGCACCCGGGGCCGAGTCTGAGCGAGAATAGTAGGACGGGGCGACCAGGAGTAGCACCCACACGGTGACGCACAAGCACATCGCCGCTACCGTGAGATAGCTGATTGGGCGGCCGATCTGAGTAGCCAGTGTGCCGATCGCCGGTCCAGCGACGGTCCCGATGAAGGTGTAGCTCAGCGCCCGCCCCAGGGTCGCGCCGCGACGTTGGGGCGCGGAGGTGCTCAATAACCAAACGACGCAAGCGGTCCAGAGCAGACCCGAGGAGACGCCCTGACCCAATCGCGACATCAGCAGGACAGCACTGTCGGTGGTTACCGCGAAGACCGCGGTCGTGACCGCGAAGATCGCCAGTCCCAGTACTACGCCTGCGCGTGCAGGCAGCCTGCGCAACAGCGGGATACACAAGAGTGATCCGAGTACCAAGCCACCGCTGTAGCCCGACATCAGCAACCCCGACGCGGTCGGCGAGAGACCAAACTGGCGTGTTAGTTGCGGTAGTTGCGGCACGAGCGCTGAGTACAGCGCACCTTCGACCACAATTGCCAGCACAATGGCGACGAACAATTGGCGCGACATCGGTCGTGCGTTCTCGGTGACCATGATGGTCTTAATACAACGCCAACCGGCAGCCGGCCAGAATGGGCAACGTGCGACCGCGCGAGCGATGAACTTGTCGATTGCACAATTGCCCTACCGAGCTATCCGGCCATCCGCGTCAACACCGGCGACGTTGCGCCAGCGGTAGGTTCGCGTGAACCATCCGCCCATCGCTGCCCCATCGCCACATAAAGCGCCATCAACGCACTCGGCTTACGAAGGTCACTCCCGAGAAGCTCTTCAGCTCGCCGTAGCCGATAGCGCACCGAGTTTGCATGGATTCCCAGTGCCGTTGCTGTGCAGTTGACACTGAAATCAGACTTCAAGAATGCCAGCACGGTGTCGAGGTAAAGCGGCTGCTCGATGAGCGGGCCCAGCCATTGGTGCACGCGGTCCCCGATACGGTCCAGAGGTAACTCCGCGAGCAGCAGGTCCGGCAACGACAGGCTGTCATAACGTGCGACGGGGGCCGCGACGGCGGAGCTGCGGCGCATCACCGAAGCGTCAGTCCACGACCGCGGCACCTCGGTGGGGTGGGTGACTGTCCGTCCAACCAGGAGGCTGTCCACGCTCCACGCGTTGACGCGGCGCGCCAAGGTGGCGTCGTCGGGCGAACCGAATATCAGGATCGCCACGGCGCCTTCGTGCACCGTCGCAACGTTTGCTTCGTAGGAGTAGTTCACCGCACGCACCGAGGCTTCTGGGCTTCTGCTGTCTGCCAGCGCCACGGCGTACTGAGTGCGGTCGAAGCCCAGCTGGGCCAGCCGTCTCATTGCTGTCTCGGCCTCCCCCGGTTCACCGTTCGCCAGGAGCGTGTCGAACGCCGCTCGGGCGGCCGCAGCTTGCTGTGACACTTCCAGCGTGCACAAGCGATCCGCCATCTTGAACAACGGCGCGCTCGATAAGGCCACCGGCTCGAGTAAGTCAGGCAGCGGTGAGTGGCGCGGACTGCAGAAAATGACCGCATCATCCTCATCGACAGTGCCGAGCCGGAGCACGATGCCATGCCAGTCGTCGAGCTCGAACCGGGCAAGCTCCTGGCGTCCTCGCGCAACGGCCAACACCTCGTCCGTCGGAATGGAGTCGTTACCCGTGCGATACTGGCCGTCGCGCACCAGCGTTGTCTCACAGTCCAGCACTCGCGCCAAGCGGCGCACCAAGGCCGGTTCGGGCGCGCTGTCGGCGAACGCCGACATCAACAGTCGGTCAATCGCCGCCACCTTCATGGCCGCTGTCCCATTGAGCGTCTGAACCTGTTTCCACACGTATTGGGTAAGGGCGCAGATCTGATCGGTACTGCTCAACTCCAAGACCGCAACCCCCACCTTCTCGGCCTGCTCAACCAGAGCCTGCGGCACGTCTCGGTTCATCGCCGCGGGTGCGAGTATCAGTGCCGCGCACCGAGCCCTGTCAAGGTCGCTGATGAGTGCGCACTGCTCATCCGCGCTCGCAAACGCAACTCCTGTGCACAACACAGCCCACTGTTCAGCCGCGACGCGGTCAACGTCGCCCATGTCGCAGGTGACCAACCCGGCGATCTCGACTTCGGTGTGGTCCGGCCCGCCCGCCACCAACCTCAGATCCAGACCAGACCCAACGAGTAAGTCGTGCACGGTAAATCGACTCAATGCAACCACCAGAACCGCCGGACCTTTCAAACGAAGGGTAGCGGGGCCATGTCATGCGACCACCACAAGAAGTAACAAACGGTACTTCACTGTGGCGGCAACCACACCGGAAATGATGAATATCTTGTAACATTCACAAGCCGCGGCATTGCTCATGTCATATGCGGGGTTTCACGTACCGATCTGGGTGTGGGCACTGCGTTGCCTCGAGGGAAACACTGGCTCCCACTACCTGGTGGGCGAGTTGCACACTGCCGCACCTTTCAGCGGTATGTCGCACCGAGGTTGTTGCACCGCATAGGAATTGCGCGACGCGAAACGGTGGGATCCGACTTCAGGCATGGCCGGTTGCTATATCGGCCGGAATCAGCACCGCGGATTGTCGTATTGGTCGAAGCCGAAGCGCACTGCATCTGCGGGGACAGCCGAGGTCCGCCGTGAGGACGCGACATCATTGGACAACACGCGCATCAAATGCGGCGTCGATTGTCATTCGCACAATTTGTGCCCCTGCCGTTGTGTGCACTCTGATGGCGACCCGGACTCCTCCGCTCTAGCGTCAGCCCAGCGAGGAAGGAACCCCGTCATTGGCTCACGCGCCCTTCATTCAAACCGTCCGTGGAGCAATTGATCCTGCTTCGCTCGGCGAAACCTTGATGCACGAGCATCTTTTCCACGACTCCGCCCACTATGCCGGAYTGGACCCGCTCGCGAGCGTTGTACCCGTGAACGTTGTGCTCCAACGGCTTTCGGAGGCCCAGGCCGTGGGAGTCGAGACGCTCGTCGATGTCAGCCCGCGGGGAATCGCCCCGCCACCGCTACTGCTGGCACACGTGGCGGTCCAGACCGAACTCAATATCGTCGTAGCGACCGGCTGGTACGCCCACGACCAAGTTCAGATGCCCATATGGATGTTTCCGATGGCAGGCGGCACCGCACGCCGGGTCCGTGATGCCCTGGTCAGGGACGCGACTGACGGCATCGACGGCTCCGGCGTCAAACCCGGAATCATCAAGGTCGCGTCCAGCCTGAAGGCCATCAGCGAGATTGAGACGATGATCTTCGCCGGGGCTGCGCAAGCCCAACGCGCCACCGGTTTGGCCATTACCACCCACACCCATCACAGCAACTGGGCCGAGGAACAGGTCGACATTCTGACCGATAACGGAGCCGACCTCGACCGGGTCGTCATTGGGCATATGGGGTGGGGAGTTGGCGTGGAGGGGATCGACCGGCTCTGCGCACTCGCCGATCGGGGGGTGACCCTCGGCTTGGACATGATTGGTCTGCCAGTGCGCGACGACGCGCAGTGGGTCGAGATGGCCTACCAGTTGGTGCAAGCTGGATTCGCTGACCGCATCGCGTTGTCGCATGATCACACGGCGTGCTGCCGAGGAACCGACGGATGGCATACCTACGATAAAGGCTGGTATGTCTGTGAATTCAGCCGTGTTCATACTGCCATCCTGCCTGCGCTGCGTGACCGCGGTGTCGAGCAGAGCCAGATCGAACAGATCACGCGGCACACACCCCGGCGGATTCTCGCGGTCGACCCGGACCGCTATCCCGGCGCACGGAACACGCTGCTGCAGCCCGCTGAATTGAGATGAGGACGACTCCACGATGGTGTCCTTCAAGTTGGCACTTCGCTTTTTCGCGCTGCTGCTTTCGACAGTCTTGGTGTATATCGTCGGGTGCGGTGGACCACCTCCTTCTGAATCCGCAAATGAGGCACGAGTCACCGTCGGGTGGGCGTCCAAAGCCAGTACGTTGGACCCGGTCTTGGCTTACACCGACCCGGATTTTCAGACCGTTCATCTGATCGGCGCGGGTCTCTTCGAGTTCACCGGCGACGGTGACGTGCACCTGTCCCTCGCCCAGTCGGCTACCGAGGCCCCGAACCGGCTCTCATGGACCTTTGTTCTCCGCGACGGACTTCTGTTCTCCGACGGATCTCCACTGACAGCCGATGATGTGGTGGCCACTCTCGAGCGAGTGCGCACCAACCCCAACAACGCGTTCTCCGGGCTGGTTAGCGGCTGGCGTTCGGTAGTCAGAGTCGATGACACGACGGTACGTATCGACCTCGAGGAGCCCTTCACCGATCTGCCGTCAATCCTGTCCGAAGCGTTCACCGTGATCCTTCCCGCCAGTGGGATCGCGCAAGGCGACGCGTTCTTCGACCATCCGGTGATGGCCGGGCCGTACCGCCTGAAGTCATGGGGCGGTTCTGACACCGTAGTGATGGAGAAGAACCCCAATTACTGGGGACCTCGCGGCCTTGTCGAGGAACTCGTGTTCCGCACTGTGACCGACCCGACCACCGGAGTTGCGCAAGTCCGCACGGGCCAGATCGATATCTTCCCGCAGCTGCCGTTCGCACTACGCGATCAACTCGACGGCGGTGCGGCCGGCGAAGTTGTCGATCTCTACGGAACCATCTCTATAGCCACCAACAACGAGAAAGCCCCTTTCAACGACGAACGAGTGCGCCGCGCAGTGTCTTTGGCCGTAGATCGCGATCAGATCAACCAGGTCGCCTTTGGCGGCTCGGCTCGACCACAATCAGGATTCTGGCCCTCGGGAATCTCCGGCTGGACGGCGCAACCCGCTCCCCCGCCGGATACTGCCGCAGCCCGCGCCCAGCTTGAGGGAACACCTTGCCAGAATGGCTGTGATGTTCTGCTAATGCACAACTCCTACTACCCGTACCTCCGCGAAATGGCGACCGTTCTGCAGCAGAATCTTGAACAGGTCGGCATCCGGATACAGATCAGCTCGATGGATACCGCTACGTTCTATAACAAGGTCGGCGCCGGGGAACACCAGATCGCGCTCAGCGGCCAGTACGATTTCCTGCCTATCCCGACAGGGTTCCTATCCTACGAACTGCAATACGACAGCGGTGCATCAAATTTCTCGTTCTACGATTCCGCGGAAGCCCGCACACTCATTGACGAAGTCTTTGTAGGCGTCGGTGTCCAACGCGAGTCGGCGATGAAGGCGATCGAAAAACTCTGGGCTGCTGACACACCGTTCGTCACCGTGACCAATTACCCAGTTCTGGTGGCAAAACGCGAGAACGTCGATGACGTCCGATATACGCGGACTGGCACGATCGACGTGGCTCGACAGAGGGAATTCGCCTCGCCACGGCAGTAAACGGTCAACCGCGGCCGGAAGTCTCACGGCGACATCAGCGCACTTTGTCGCTGGAGYGGTTGGTACTACTCCGACGGATACGCCGTTGCGTAAAACGCCAAACCTGCCAAGTCAATACGCACCAGTTCGGGCTCTTGCCAGAGGCCGCTCCAACGACCTCGCCACTCCGATGCGGGAACGCTGCGAGACCGTCTGATATCCGACCAGAGCCGCGCTCGGCAAACTCATCGCATGCCGACCATCGCGACCGGTGAGTACGACGGGTGATCATGGTGGAGCAGATCCAGGACGCGGCTGAAACAAGCTGCAGGCGTCAGCCCGAACTGGACGAACATGTCGGCGGCGAGGCCTCCTTCGTACAGGTACCAACGATGCAGAAAGTCGAGCATGTCGCCGCCTCGGACGCCGCCAGACGGACGCGTGGTTTCGAGGGCTGACTCAGCCTCCATGTCGCCGAAGCACTCAGATCGATGCGGATTCGACGAGAAGCTTGGTGTAGTCCTCGGCGGGGTTTGTGAGCAGTTCCTGGGTGGGGCCGCGTTCGATGACACGGCCCTGGTAGATAACCAACGCGTGATCTGTGAGAAGCCGCACCACTCCGAGGTCGTGAGAGACCAACACCAGTCCGATGCCGCGGTCTCGCTGCAGGGTCAGTAGCAGATTGAGGATCTGCGCCTGCACTGAGACGTCGAGCGCAGAGGTGGGTTCGTCGGCAATGATGATGTCGGGGTCCGCTGCCAAGGCACGAGCGATCCCAATGCGTTGCCGCTGCCCTCCGCTGAGGCTGGCCGGTCGTCGGATCATGGCGTCTTGCGATAAGCCGGTGCTTTCGAGGATCTCTTGCGCGACGTTGCGCGCCTGTTCCTTGGCGAGGTCGCGGTGCACTTGTGCAGACTCAGTCACGGCCTGCAAGCCGGTCATGTACGGATTAAGTGATCCATACGGGTCTTGAAAGATGTACTGCACCTTGCCATGCAGTGATGACCTGCGTTTCACGTCAACCCACGGTGTTCCGTTGACGGTTACAGAGCCTTGGGTTGGATGCAGCCATCCGAGCAGCAGTCGAGCCAATGTTGTCTTACCGCTGCCGCTTTCGCCGACCAGGCCGATGGCTGATCCCGGCTCGACGGTGAGGTCGACATCACGAATTGTCAGCGGCGACTCGGGGGCGTAGGAGGTACCGGCGCCGACCGCCTCGATACGGGTGCTCATGATGCCTTCAAGACTTCCTCGAAACGGAAGCACGCCGACGCGTGATCCCTACCCACAGTTCCCAGGAGCGGCTCGGCTGCTTCACATCCGTGCTCGGCGAAGGCGCATCGCGGCCGAAAGTTGCAGCCGTGGGGTCGATGCGTCGGCGAAAGTGGAGTGCCGGGCATGACAGTCAGCGGTTGTCCGCGATCGGCGGTAGCAACTCTGGCCGACAGCAGCGCTCGGGTATAAGGGTGGGCTGCGTGATTCAGGAGGACTTTGGTCGGCCCACGTTCCACCGTTGCGCCGCTGTACATCACGACGATCTCGTGAGCAAAGTACTCCGCGAGCGAGAGGTCATGGGTGACTACCAGTAGGCCCATACCTTTCTCTTCCCGGAGTTTCGTGAGCAGATCGAGAATGGACCGCTGGACAGTTGCGTCGAGCGCGGTGGTCGGCTCATCGGCGATGAGCAACTCGGGTCGCCCCGCCAACGCCAGCGCGATCATCACGCGCTGGCGCATGCCGCCGGACAGCTGGTGCGGATAGGAGTTCATCACTCGTTCCACGTCGTGCATACGGACGTCGAGCAGCAGTTCCCTGCAACGCTGCATGGCGTCAACGTCGGGGTCGAGGTTGTTGATGGTTTCCAGGAGTTGCTTGCCGACCTTCATGACCGGGTCTAGCGAGGCAATCGAGGCCTGTGGGATGAACCCAATTCTGCGACCACGTATCTGAGCCCAGTCCCGCGGCGAAGCACCTACTAGATCCTGGCCGCGCAGAGTAATTCGGCCCCCGACGATCTGGCCTCCCAGTCGGGGTAGCAAGCCCGCGACGGCCCGACACGAGATGCTCTTTCCCGACCCGGTCTCACCGACGACAGCCAGCGCCGACCCCGTTCCGATCGACAACGAGACATCGGTCAGGACGTCGACCATGCCGATGCGGACGGCGAGATTCTCGACCTGTAGCAAGGTTGGGCCGACAGCATCCTCGTTCCCTTGCATCGTCTTGCTCCTCATTCGCGCTTGAAGTCGTACGTCCCGGCGACGGCCTGGGTGACCAGCCCTTCCTCCGGGAGATTCGCAGCTCCGAAGGTGGTCCATGGAGTCAGGTTCACATACGGAACGTCCTGAAGGAACAGCCCGCCGATCTTGGCCAGCGTTGTGGTGAGCTGTTCGCCACCCTGCTGGTTGGCGTCAGCGATCAGCTGCTCCATCTGAGGCGAGTTGTAGAACGAGAAGTTGGCGTTGCTGCCACCTTGTTGCAGCGCGTAGTTCAATAGGCCGGAGGGCTGGTTGACGTAGTCCTGCTGCACGGCGATGTACATCGGCATCTTCCCATCGGCCAACCGGCTATACAGCGTCGTCGGGTCAAGGTCCTGCAGATTCACCGTGATGCCGATCTCCGCAAGATTCTGCTTGATGATCGTCGCCATCTCGGCCTCGGCCGGGTAGCCGGAGGTAAAGAAGAGTTCGGTTGTGCAGCCGTTCTGGCAAGGTGTGCCCTGCAGCGCGTTGCGGGCGGCCGGGACGTCGCGTCCGGTCGGTGCAGACGCGTCGTAGCCCTCCATCTTCGGCGGCCAGAAGCCAGCCAGAGGCTGCGACTTGCCGCGCCACGCGATCTTGTTGATCTGCTCACGATCCACCGCCAGCGAGAGCGCCTTACGCACATTGAGGTTGTCGAAAGGTGCCAGCGTGTTGTTCGGCACCAGCGAGTAGATGCCGTACAGCTCACCGACGATCAGCTGAGCGGGCGCGGTCACCTGATCGGCCAGGCTCGGCGGGATGAAGGGCGCAAAGTTGACCTGCCCGGACCGCACCTGGCTGATGCGTGTGTTGGCGTCGGTGATGCCGGTCATCGTGATGTTCTTGACGACCGGCTTTGCCCCCCAGTAGTTCTCGTTGCGCACGAACTTTGCCTCCGAGCCGCCGCCCCAAGACTCCAACGCGAACATGCCGGCCGACACGGGTGCATCGTAGTAGTCGGAGTCGGCGGCATGCGCGGCCGGAACGATCATCGTGAAGGGGTAGGACAGCAGTGCGTCCAGCTTGGGTGCCGGCGCGGTGAGCGCCACGAGGACGGTTCTAGGGTCCGTGGCAGTGATCTGTTTCCAGTCTGCCGTCAGCGCCGCGAAGATGTTCTCCGGGTTGGTCCGAACCCGTTCCAAACTGGCAGCGACGTCGGTCGCCGTCAACGGCGAACCGTCGGAAAATTTCGAATCGGGGCGCAAGGTGAACGTCCACGTCAACCCATCGGCTGAGGCTGAGCCCGATTCGGCCAAGCCGGGGATGATGTTGCCGTCCCCGTCGTAGGCGTACAGCGTGCCCGCGATCAGGCCGACTGCGTGGACGTCGGTGTCCTGGTAGGCGAGATTGGGGTCCAGTGTCGTGATCTTGGCCGGCTCCCCCAGTACCACCGAGTCGGTCCCGGTTTGTGGTGCGCCGCCGCCACAGGCGCTCAATCCCCATACCAATGTGGTCAGCAGCGCGATGACCAGCGCCATCCTCCGATTAGTGAGCCGAGCAGCCATGGCGACAGTTCCTTCCCGAGATGACGATCGTTGTGTTGGCGCTACCTCAAATCGTCGCTGAAACAGACTCGGAGTCCCATTGAACTTTCGACAACTCGCGATGCGGCTCTGGGACAACCCCCAACGGCGTGTCGTCACAGCGCGGCCATCGCGGCTGTCGCCGTTGCCACTGTCTGATCGACATCGTCTTCGGTCAGCGCCGCGCACAGACGTCGATCACCGGTTGCATGCATCGGCTCCAGGACACCGCGGGCAAGCAGACCTCGGTGGTAGCGAGCGTACATCTCGGTATCCACTTCGAGGGCCTCGCGGAAGTTCCGTGGCGCTGTGGGCCGAAAGTACAGGCACCATTCTGAGGACTGACCGACCACACAGGCCGGGACGCCGGTGTCTGCGATCGCCTTGGCCAGGCCTTTGCGCATCCGCTCACCCAAAGCAGACAGCCGCTCGGGTACAGACTCCTCGATCAGGACACCCAAGGTGGCGCGGGCCGCGGCCATCGCGTACGGCGAGGCATTGTAGGTTCCGTCGATGGTGGCGTGTGCGCCGCTGTAGGCGCCCATGTGACTCATGACCGCGTCCACTCCGGCCACCCCGGCCACGGCGAAGCCGTTGGCAATCGCCTTGCCGAAGGCCGTCAAGTCAGGCGTCACGCCGCACACCGACTGGTAGCCGCCGATCGCGGTGCGAAAACCGGTCTTCACTTCGTCGAAGACAAGGAGAGCGCCGCTATTGGTGGCGGTTTGACGCAAGAATTCCAAGAAGCCTGGTTCGGGCGCCACACAACCGAAGCTATGGATGTACGGCTCGCAGAAGATCGCGGCGATAGCGGAAGCGTGGGCGTCGAAGGCGGCCTGCACGCCGGCGGCATCGTTCCAGTCAACGACAATCACATCGGACACCGACCCTGGATGCAGACCCGCGCTGTTCGGGGTGTCTGCGGGGCCGGTGGGAGTTGAGTCGGCACGCGAACCACCGACGGCGAGTTGGTCGTGCCAACCGTGGTAGGAACCGTGAAACTTGAGCACCTTGCGCCGGCCTGTGACCGCACGGGCAATGTGAACCGCGTGCAGGGTGGCGTCGGTGCCGGAGGTGCAGAACGCGACCTTGTCGGCGCAGGGCATATGTGCCGTGACGATCTCCGCGGTTTCGATCTCATTGGCCTGCGGCCCCACACCAGTGAGATCGACCACCGACAGTGCCTGCATGACAGCGCTGTTCACTCGTTCGTCGGTGTGCCCCAGCACGATTGGGCCCCAGGCAAGGAGGTGGTCAATGTAGCGGTTGCCGTCGGCATCCCAAACATAGGCGCCGTGGGCCCGAACGAACACCTGTTCCCAGCCCACGCGGTGGCCCGAGGACGCTCCACGGGGAATCACCGCCCGGGCACGTTCCCATAATTGCTGCTGTGCCGTCAGGGTTTCAGCCATGAATCCTCCTCGAAGCGCATGCGGGGTTGGTGTCGTGAGCCAGTCGATCGGGCAGAATGTGTTGCGCGAAAACGTCACTGACGGATTCGCGACGTTTGATCAACTCCGCCTGTCCACCCGCGACGAGCACTGTCGCGGGTCGAGGTATGGCGTTGTACTGGGTCGCGGCCACCTCGGCGTACATTCCGGCATCCAGGAATGCCACGATGTCGCCGCGCCGCAAATCCGGGACGGCCGCATCGATCACCAGCGGTGCGCCCGTGCATAGTGATCCAACGATGTTGGCCATCGTGCTGTTGGCATCGTGAAGCCGCCCCGCCGCCAACGCGACGTAGTCCCAGTGGTAGAGGTCGATTCGCGGCAGGTCATTGATCGAGGCGTCGACATGGACCCAGCAACGGCCGACGTCCGACTTCACGATGCCGACGCTGCACAACAGCACACCGGCATTGCCCACCAAGAACCGCCCGGGTTCGAGCCACAGTGCGGGGATGTCGCGGCCGACCGTCGAGAGTTGTACCAGCAGGGGCGCGGTGATCGCTTCGGCATACTCGTCGATGTTGTGATGGTTCATCATCGACGCACCACCGGATTCAGGCTCCCGCTCGCGGGCCAGGCCGCCTCCGACATCGATGACCTCGGGCCAGTAACCAGTCCGGGAATAGAGCTCGGCGACATGGCGACCCAGCACGCCCGACCACAGCGCCTGCACCCGCGGGTCCCGCGACTCCCGACCGAGGTGGAAGTGATATCCCTCCAGATGGAGGTCGCCACACTCCTGCACGGCCTGCACCATCTTCTCTGCGGCATCCAGCGAAAGGCCGTTCTCCCGGTCACCGAGGATTGCGTTGAGGTCGGGAAGCCCTTGCTGTAGTGCAGATTCGAACTCAGAGGATTGCAGCCGCAGCCGGATCGCCACGCGACACACGCGGCCTTCGGCTGCGGCGATACTGCGCAACTGCGCGAATTCCTCAGGACTGTCGAGATTCACACACATCCCACGCCGCACCGCTTCGAGCAGTGCCTCGTCGGACTTGTTGGGGCCGTTGAGCGCGATCAGTGCGGGATCGGCGCCGCCGGTGAAAGTTGCATGGATTTCACCGACGCTGAAACAGTCACCACCGGCACCCTCGTCGTGAAAGATCGCACGCACGGCCAGGTTGTTGTTGGCTTTGATGGCGAACATGACGTTGATCGCAGCCGGCCAGCGAGTACTGAACGCGGCCGCGACCCGTCGATAGTTCGCCCGCAACGTCGATTCAGAGATCACGAACAGCGGAGACCCGTACTCGTGCAACAAATCTACTGCACGAATGCCGTCTATCACCAGCATCCCGCTGTTGTCGGCCTCCAGTGTGTCTGTGGGGATACGGACGGCCTCAAGCCGGAGTGCTGACGTCTCGTTCATGCGTGACTGATCATCACATTCTTGATGTTGGTGTATTCCTCGACGGCATACATCGACATGTCCTTGCCGTAGCCCGACTGCTTGAACCCACCGTGCGGGAACTCCACGATGGTGGTGTCGTGCGTGTTGACCCACACTGTTCCGAAGTTCAGGCGCCGCGTCATACGCAGAGCGCGACCCACATTGGCGGTGTAGACCGATGCGGTCAGTCCGTAGTCGCAGTCATTGGCCCACTTGACCGCAGCCTCTTCGTCTTCCACGCGCTGCACCGATATGACCGGCCCGAAGATCTCGCGCTGGACGAGTTCACTACGCTGCTCTGCGCCGGCCATGATGGTGGGCTCGACGAAGAAGCCGCGGGCGCCGGTGCTGCTGCCGCCGGCATGCACCGACGCGCCGGCAGACACCGCACGGTCGATGAAGCCCAGGACACGTTCCTGATGGGCCTTGGTGACGAGCGGGCCCATCTCCACCGATTCGCCGACAGCGGGGTTGTCGACCTTCATCGACGCAGCCTTGGCGGTGAGCCGCTCCAGCAGCTCGTCGTACACCCCGGGGGTGGCCAGGATGCGAGAGGCCGCCATACAGTCCTGGCCGGAATTGCAGAACCCCTTCTCGATGATGCGCCCGGCCGCGGCGTCGAGGTCGGCGTCGTCGAACACCAGAACTGGTGTCTTACCGCCGAGTTCCAGGTGCAGCCGCTTGACCGTGTTGGCAGCGAGGCGGGCGACGTGCTTGCCGGTTTCGGTGGAACCCGTGAGGGACACCATGCGGACGTCGGGATGCTCGACGATACGCTGACCGGCCTGCGGTCCGGTCCCGGTCACGACATTCAACACGCCAGCCGGGAGAATTCCTTCGCTGAGCTCGGCCAGACGCAATGCCGTCAGCGGGGTGGCATCGGCGGGCTTGAGCACAACGGTGTTGCCGGCTGACAGCGCCGGACCGATCTTCCACACGGCCATGCACAGCGGGTAGTTCCATGGGGCGATCTGGCCAACGACACCGATCGGCTCGCGGCGGATGTACGACGTGTGCCCACGGAGGTACTCCCCGGCGGATTTGCCCTCCATGAAGCGGCTGGCCGCAGCGAAGAACCGCAGATTATCGGCGGCCCAGATCATCTCGGTGCGCGCCTGAGTGATGATCTTTCCCACGTTGAGCGAGTCGAGATCCTCGAACTCCTCATGGTTCTCTTCGAGGCGATTCGCCAACGCGATCAGCATCTCCATGCGTTCCTGCGGGGTGGTCTCGACCCACGACTCGAACGCGGTCGATGCTGCAGCCACAGCCCGATCAACATCGGCGACCGTCGACCTCGGCACGGTGGCAATCACTTCCTCGGTGGCAGGATTGAGGATCTCCATCTCCTCACCGTCGCTCGAGCCGACCCATTCGCCGTCGATGTAGCTTCGGTCCTGTCGAACTTTGACGCTCATGTGGTGTTGTCCCTTTCTCAGACTTGCTGGTGCAGGTCAGCGAGTTCGGCTGCGGTCAAGGAGGATCGCGGCGTGTGCGGTTCTCTGGGTTCGATCATCAGGTCGTAGAACGCGTCGTCGGCACCAATGACACGGTGCTCGCGGATCATCGGAAGCGCACGTGCGGGGTTGGCGCTGTCGATCTCGCGGGCCACCCGGTGTCCGTCGAAGATTGCGTCGGCGATGACGCGGGGTTCCAGACAGTCACCGACCCTGATCAGCTTCTCGATGCCACTGCCGGCCAGCGTCTGCTCGTCAGCCATCAACTCGTCGTACAACGTGGTGTCCGAGAGTCTCTGAGTGACAAGTACTACCGCGTCGGCGTCGATTGTCTCGTTGAAAGAATCGGTGTACATCGACGCGATGGATGCGCGCCCTGGCGAGATGGCGGTGAGCATGGTGGACGTCTTGATGCAGACACCGAGATCCAGCAGCGTGGCGATCATCTGAGGGCCCTCACCGCTGGGCGCCATGTAGCCTTCCATGTCGGCACCGGTCTTGATCAAGGTGACCGCCTTGCCCTCTCTGGCAAAACGTTCAGCCAGGCTCGGACCCATGAAGTACCCGTCCGAGTCGAAGATGACCACCGACTCGCCCCGCACCGCAGCTCCACCCCGCAGGATGTCGTCAGGGGTGAGCACCTGATTGGCGGGATCCCCGGCACCGTCGATCGTGCGGTGGGTGATGTTGTTGACGCCGGTGCGATCCCAGTACGCGCCGGTTGCCAACAGCACGATCGAGGCACCGTAGTCGTGAATATCCGCGGCGCTGAGCCTGGTACCTCCGACGAAGGTGACATTGGGCAGCTTGTCGATCAGAATCTGGCGGTGATCGACGACGCGGCGCCACTCCGACAGGCCCCGCAACCGGGATATGTGGTTGAGGTGACCCCCCGGTTCAGCGTCGGCATCGACGACGTGAACGAGTTCGATTCCACGTCGGCCCAGCACTGTAGCCACTTCCAAACCGGAGGGGCCGGCCCCGACGACGAGGACAGCCTGGGCCGGGTCGGCGACCGTCGCGAAACGCTCCGGATGCCAGGCGCGGCGATACTCCTCGCCGACCGTGGCGTTCTGGGTGCACATGATGCGTCCACGCCCGAGGTTGACCCGCGACACACACATGTTGCAACCGATGCACTCGCGAATCTCGTCGGAGCGCCCTTCCTYGATCTTCAAGGGCAGGAAGGGATCTGAGATCGAGGGCCTGGCCGCACCGATGATGTCGAGGTGCCCGGAGGTGATGGCTTTGGCCATCACGTCGGGGTCGGTGAACCGGCCGACGCCCACCACTGGCTTCTTCGTGTGCGGCCGGATCTTCTCCACCCACGGTCGCTGCCAGTTCTGCCCGTACCAGCGCGATGCGCCGGAATCCTCGGGCCAGGTGTCGACCTGGACATCCCAGAGATCGACCAGATCGTCGAACTTCTCGATGAATGCGATGCCCTCCTCTTCTACCCGGATTCCGTCACCCATCCCATAGCTGCGGGTATCAATACAGAATCCGGCGACCAGTGCGGCGCGGCCGTCGACGAGTTCGCGCGTCCGCTCGAACAGTTCGTAGGAGAACCGGATCCGATTCTCGAACGAGCCGCCGTACTCGTCGGTGCGTTTGTTGAAGTACGGCATCAGGAACTGGTAGCCGATCGCGCCTGCCTGTCGATGGTGCAGCCCGACCAGGTCGAAACCGATGTCCAGTGCCCGACGGACCGCGGTGATGTACTCGTCCTGAAGTTCCCGGATTTCGCGCTTGGACATGGCGTAGCACGACGTCTCCGAGAACTCGTTGCCGCGAAGCTGAGAGACACCCCGTCCGGGTAGCCGGGTGGTGAAGCCGCTGTGCCCGACTCCGGGGTAGGCGATCTCGCAGCCGGCGAGTGCGTCGTGCTCGTGGACTCGGTCGACGAGCAGGCGCAGGTTCCGCATGTCGCCCTCGTCGACAAGGCGGTGCAACACCCACGGCGCTTCGTCGCCTTCCATGCTGATGCCGGTGTGGCCGAGATTGATCGCGCCCCAGCCACCCTCGGCGCGCATGGCCCGGTAGTAGGCCTCCGCGCCGGGAAGCTCGGTGCCCAAGTTGGTGGCGTGTGGAGTGGCGTAGAACCTGTTCTTCAGAATCTTGGGACCGACGGCGATCGGCTCGAAGAGGATGTCATGGCGGTGATCGCGGACCGGACGTGACTGGTTTCCGGTGGCGTTCACAGCGCCGACCATCCACCGTCGATGGCCAGCGTCTGACCGGTGATCATCTGGGCCTCATCGCTGACCAGGAACAGCACGGCGCTGGCCTGTTCGGCAGGCTCAATCATCCGCGAGATCGGTTGGACCCTCGCCAACTGATCACGATCCTCTTGCTTGGGCAGATCGAGGAGCACCCCTGGTGTCGCGGTGATCCCCGGTGCTATCGCGTTGATGCGAATACCGTCCTTGGCGTAGTCGATCGCTGCAAGGCGAGTGAGTTGCTGGATACCGGCCTTCGCGGTGGTGTAGGCCGGGGTGTTGAACTCCTTCGGCGACACCGTCAGCCCGAAGATCGATGAGGTGTTGACGATGACACCGCCTCCCCCGGCAACCATCACGGCGAGCTCGTACTTCATCGACAGGAACACGCTGCGCTGGCTGATCCCGATCGTGCCGTCCCACTGCTCTTCGGACGCCTCGTGGATCCGCAGGCCCGCGTAGTCGCCGCCGGCGAGGTTGCCGGTGTTGTTCACTGCGATGTCCAGCCCGCCGTAGGTGTCCACCGCCGTTTGGACCATGCCCTGCACCTCCTCGCCGCGGGTGGTGTCGGCGTGCACGTAAACTGCAGTGCCGCCTTCATCGACAATGGACTGGGCCAGCGTCCGTCCACCGGCGTCGTCGATGTCGGCGATCACCACATTGGCGCCTTCGCGAGCGAAGGCCTGCGCAACCGCCGCGCCGATGCCTGCGGCGGCGCCGGTGACCAACGCGGTCTTGTTTGTGAATCGGCGCGTGCGGTTGTCGTCAGTCATGAAATAGCTACCTGTTCAGAAAATGTGTTGGTCGAGAATCGGACAGAACGTCGGCTCACTTGGCGAAACGCGGCGGAGCGGGCAGCAGGCGCGGATCGTCCCAATAGCGCGTTCCGTAGGCGTACCGGAGGTAGTTCTCGCGGTCAGGGAACGAGACGATCTCGGCCAGGTTGTAATCGGTATAACTTTCGCTGTACTCAGCGGTGCCCTGCGACAGGATCGGGATCTCGCCCAGCGGATCGAACGGAGTGCTGCGCAGCACGAAGGACCCGGTGCCCTCCCGGTGGGTGGTGACGGTATCGGTCTCGTCGAGCCCGTACAGGATCGGGTCGTACTGCAGGCCACCGTCTTCATTGCTGATGAAGGCCTTGACCTCGTAATAGCGCCCCGAACTCGTCTCCTCGCCGAGGTCATCGCCCAGCTCAGCATCGATCTCAAGGAACGTCACGCCGTGCCGGCTCCCATAGCCCCAACGGCGGCGGCCACCATCGGAGTGCAGGCTGGCGTCCGCGGTCTTGCCACCCTCACCCCACACTTCGCGGTTCCAGCTGGTGTTGTTCTGATTCCCGAAGAAACTCGCGATCGGGAAGACCCCGTCGACGCCCTCGTAGGACGCGTGCACGTACACCAGCGCAGCGCTGAAGGTGCCGATTCCGCGGGTCTGCCAGCGAGACACCTCCACAAGGCCGCTCGGCTCTGCCGTCGGCTCCAGGCACGGCGGAAGGACCTCACGCACAAACGCCTCTTCGGTGGTGAAGCCGATGTTGAGCGCCTCGGTCAGGAACTTCGGCTTCGCGAAATACCCCTTCAGCTCTTCGACATCTTGATCGGTTGGCATGTAGCCCATTTCGGATCTCTTTCGATCGGAGAAGTGTGAAGATCAGCGGCGACCTGTGGTGGTCGCCAGCTGATCGGAACGACAGTTCGAGCTTCACACCGGCGGTCAACGGCCCTCCATTGTGCGAACAACAAACTTCGTCACCGCCGTCGACGCTCCACCAATGGAGCCGCAATCACCCCAGGAGCAATTCTGAGATCAGTGGTGCGCTCACCACCTGCGTGGCCGACAGTGCCCGCCGCACCGAGGAGACCACCGTTGTCCGTCGCATCATCTACGCGCCCCGTCACCAGCACCTTCATCGCCACGCAGGACCTGGCGGGCATAACGCGCGGGCGCGCGGTAGCACCAGGGCGCGACCCCGCCGAGGGAACCGGCTGGGTGCCGGCGAACATGGCGCTGACCGCGTTCGGTGACATCGTCTCCGACAATCTGTTCGGGTCTACCGGCGATCTACGTCTGACTCCAGTCGGAGCTGCCGCCGAATTGCCTGACACCACAGCCCCGATGCGGGTGGTGCTCGGAGAGATCACCGAACTCGACGGCGCGGCTTGGGAGTGCTGCCCCCGCTCCTTCGCCCGCAGCGCGTTGCAGAGGCTTCGCGACCAAACAGGACTCACCATGGTGGCGGCGTTCGAACACGAATTCTTCCTCGACGGTCTGGAACCCAGCGCACCCTTCAGCCTGCAGCGGCTACGCCAGGCGGAACCTTTCGGCTCTCAGTTTGTAGAGGCTTTGTCCAACAATGGTTTCCAGCCAGAGAACTGGCTGGCTGAATTCGGCGATGACCAGTTCGAGGTCACCGTTGCGCCGGCGGAGGCGCTCGTGGCCGCCGACCGGGCAATACTAGTTCGCGACATCGCTCGAGATCTCGCTCGCCGCCATGGACTACGTGCGTCATTTGCGCCGATGCGAAATGCGACCACCTCCGGCAGCGGTGCCCACATTCATTTCAGTCTGCTCGACAGTGCCGGTCGACCAGTTCTGTTCGATCCTGAAGCTGCGGCAGAGCTTTCCGAGATCGGCAGAAAGTTTGCGCACGGGATACTGGCTCATGCGCAGGCTGTCACCGCCATCTGTGCACCGACTGTCGCGTCCTATATCCGACTACAACCGGGTCACTGGAGCGTCGGCGGTGTCTTCCTTGGGGATCGCAACAGGGAGGCGCTGTTGCGGATCTGCCCCACCACCGGGACCGAAACAGCCTCCCGCGCTGCACAGTTCAACTTGGAGTTCCGCGCCGCCGACGGAACATGCAACCCGTGGCTGGCGATCGGAATGCTCGTCCACGCCGGCTTGTCCGGTATCCAGAACCTCGACGGTCGATGCCCGGTCTGGCCGGCTGATGTCGATTCCAAGGCTGTCGAATGCGAGGCGCTACCGACAAGCATGGCCCAGGCCCTCGAGCTCTTGGAGAACGACAGTGCCGTCGCGGACTGGCTGGGCGACGAACTCTTGACCACGTTCCTCCAGGTCCGACGATGCGAGTTACAGGCGGTGGCGGGCCTGTCCACGAACGACATCATCGACCAGGTCCGCAGTGTCTACTGAAAACCTGACGCATGTACTCGACACGCTGCAGCTGATCGATCACCACGTTCACGGGGTGCTGACCGACACACCCGAAGACCTCGACTTCTGCAGCATGCTCACCGAGTCACACGCGCCCGCCCACAGCGTCACTCACGGATTCCACAACCCACTCGGGCTGGCGATACGACGCTGGTGCGCGCCGCTTCTCGACCTACCCACCTTCTGCCAGGCCCAGACCTATCTCGATCGGCGTCGTGACCTCGGCAATGACGTCGTGAGTCGGATCTTTCTCACCTCCGCCGGTGTGCATACCTTCCTTGTCGACACCGGGCACGCCGCGGAACGGATCAGTTCGCCGCAACAGCTGGCAACCAGGGCGGGCGCGTACAGCCTGGAGATCCTCCGCCTCGAGAGCCTGCTGGAAGAGGTCGCAGGCAGCGGCATCTCCGCCGCCCGGTTCGCGCAGGAGTTCCAGCGCCGCCTCGCGCAGGCCGTTCCTACCGTCATCGGATTGAAATCGATCGTTGCCTACCGGTACGGACTCGATTTCGACCCGGCGCGCCCAGGCATGACTGAGGTGGCCGCCGCCGCGTCGCACTGGTTTGCCGAGATCGCCAAGTCCGGCACCACACGCGTGACAGACCCCGTGCTGCTGCGCTTCGCCATCTGGTCGGGTATCGACACCGGCTTGCCGCTGCAAATCCACGTCGGTTTCGGAGACCCCGACCTTCACCTGCGCCGCGCCGACCCGCTCGCCTTGACCCAATTCCTTGACGCCACCCGAGGTTCAGGCGCCAAAATCATGTTGCTGCACTGCTATCCGTTCCACCGCGAGGCCGCGTACCTCGCCCACGCCTACCCGTCTGTCTATATCGACATCGGATTGGCGATCAACTTTCTCGGTACCAGTGCGCGCACCATCGTTGCCGAATCCATGGAGTTGACGCCTTTCGACAAATTGCTCTACTCCTCGGATGCCTGGGGCCCAGCCGAACTGCACTATCTGGGTGCTCGGCTCTGGCGAACCGCCACCGGAGAGGCGCTGGGTAGCTGGGTTGACCGCGGCGACTGCTCACCGCAGGATGCCGTCGATATCGCCATCGCGATCGGACAACGCAATGCCGTAGATGCCTACGGGTTGGGCGACTCGCAGTGACCCTCGAGAACCGCCTCTCCACTGCGCTCGAAGGCGCACTGCCGGCCGCAGTCGCGCTCCGTCAGGAACTACATCGGCACCCGCAGGTCTCCGGCAAGGAACTCGACACCTGCGGCCGCGTGCTGCAAGCGCTGCCCGCCGGCGCGGTTCACCAAGCCGTGGCTGATACCGGTGCGGTAGCCAGAGTCGGCGGTCACGGCCCCACCATCGGAATACGGGCAGAACTGGACGCGCTACCCGTCCACGAGCAGTCCGATTACCCGCACGCCTCCGCGCTTCACGGGGTGATGCACGCCTGTGGACATGATGTGCACCTGGCAGCCTTGGTGGCAGTGATGACAGCCATCGACTCCACCGACGGCGCCGTCCCCGCGCTGGCCGTGCTGCAGCCCCGCGAGGAGACGTATCCCTCCGGAGGAAAGGACATCGTTGACAGCGCTGTTCTGCGGCGACACAACACGATCGCCATGATCGGTGCGCATGTACACCCTGGCATCGCGCAGGGCGTCGTCGCGTGCACAACCGGACCGGTCAACGCCTCTTCAGACGAATTCACAGTCACGGTACGCGGCGTCGATGGCCACGCCGCCTACCCTCACATGGGCGGCGACGCGGTGGCGACGCTATGCCATATCGTGGTCGCCGCCCAATCGCTGATCAGTCGAATGACCGACCCGATGGCCAACGCGGTGCTGAGTTTCACTGTGCTGAAGGCAGGCGCCGCGGCCAACGCCATACCCGGCGTCGCCTCCACCAGGGGATCGATCCGCGCCATGACACAGGTAGATCGTGCACGCATCATCGCCGGGCTCTCGGCGTTGGCCGATCAACTAGCCTCCGTCTACGGCTGTTGCGCCGAGGTCGAGTTCGTCGCGGGTGAGCCTGTTCTGACCAACGACCCGGCAATCGCTGGTCGATGCGCACAGCTTTTGCGTGACAATGGGTTCGGCGTGATCGATGACCACCGTTCTGCAGGATCGGACGATTTCGCCTACTACTGCGGTGTCATGCCCGGGCTGATGATGTTCGTGGGCTCAGGGACGCCTTCCACACCCCTGCATTCGCCGCGCTTCGCGCCACCCGATTCGGTTGTTGGCGATGTAGCCCGCGCAATCATGTTCGGCTACCTGGCCGCCCACGCCGTTGCACACCAACCGGATCTCTAAAGGAAGCCCTACCATGACAGACGTCACCGCCGCCGGCACTGCGACGGCCGCCCATTTCATCGAGGCCGAGAGACGGCATGCCGCCCACAACTACAGCCCCCTACCGGTCGTTATTCACAGCGGCGAGGGCGCCTGGGTCACCGATGTCGGTGGTGTGCGCTACTTGGACTGCCTTGCTGGCTATTCGGCGCTGAACTTCGGCCACAGCCATCCACGCCTGATTGGTACCGCGCTGGACCAACTACAGCGCCTCACACTGACCAGCAGGGCCTTTCACCACGACCGGCTTGGCGAGTTTTGCCAGAATCTGGCTGCACTCACGCGCATGCAAAGTATCCTGCCGATGAACACCGGCGCCGAGGCAGTCGAGACAGCGCTCAAAATCGCGCGGAAATGGGCCTACGAAATAAAAGGCGTGTCCGACGGACAGGCCACGATCATCGTCGCCGACGGCAACTTTCATGGGCGCACCACAACCATTATCAGCTTCTCGCAGGATGAGAACGCTCGCGCCGGTTTCGGYCCATTCACGCCAGGGTTCATCACCGTTCCCTTCGGGGACGCAAGCGCACTCCACAAAGCAATCAACGAGAACACCGCAGCAGTCCTGATTGAGCCCATTCAAGGCGAGAACGGTGTGCTGATACCAGCGGATGGCTACCTCAAAGAGGTTCGCGCTCTCTGCTCGAGGGACAACGTCTTGTTCATAGCCGATGAGATTCAGTCAGGTCTGGGCCGAACCGGGCGTACCTTCGCATGCGATCACGAGGATGTCCAACCCGACATGTACACCCTCGGCAAAGCGCTCGGCGGCGGCATTGTGCCCGTCTCGGCTGTAGCCACGCGCACCCACATCATGGACGTCATCCGCCCCGGAAATCATGGGTCCACCTTCGGCGGCAATCCACTGGCGGCCGCGATCGGAAACGAGGTGGTCAACATGCTGTCGGACAACACCTTCCAGGGCCATGCCGCCCATCTAGGCGATCAGCTGCACGCAGGTCTGGCGCCGCTCGTCGGCAATGGAGTCACCTCGGTTCGGGTCCGCGGCCTGTGGGCCGGTATTGATATCGACCCGGCATGGATGACCGGCCGGCAGGTGTGCCTGCGCTTGATGCAGCGCGGAATTCTGGCCAAAGACACCCACCGATCCACGGTGCGACTCGCTCCGCCCCTGGTCATCACGGAAGAGGAGCTGCAATGGATGATCACTCAGTTCACCGCCGCGCTCAGCGACGGCCCTATCCGCGTGGATTGACATCGGCACACACTGCGCCTGACGACGACGTTCAGGACACCGCATTGACGCGGCCGCGCGTCGGGAAACATGAGCCGGTTGCCGACCTCGTACGGTCGAGCATCAACGAACTGAGCACGGGAGAACGCAGGGTAGCCGATGCACTTCTCGCGGCCTATCCGATCGCTGGTCTCGAGACCGTCGCTCAACTTGCGCTACGGGCCGGTGTCAGCTCACCGACCGTCCTGCGTTTCACAGTCCGCATCGGCTTCCCCACGTTCAGCGATTTACAGGTCCGACTGCGATGCGAAGTGCAGGAGAGTCTCGGTTCGCCGGCCAAACAATATGAGTCGCTCCACGACAACGTGGCACCCTCCCATCCGGCTTTCGGCGCTGGGGTCCGCGATCTGCTTGTCGCTACGATCCATCAGGCTTTCGACGATCTGCCCACCGGCGAACTGCAACGCATCGCAGAGACCGTTGCCGACCGAGGCAGACGAATCACGCTGATCGGTGGTCGGTTCAGCAAGATACTTGCCACGTATCTCGGGGCGCACCTGCAGATGCTGCGCCTGGGGGTACAGGTGATCAACGAAGATGAACTCGTAGCCCTCAACAGTCTGGCCTCGGTACGCAAGAAGGACTTACTCATCGCCTACGATTTCCGCCGATACGACGTCGAGGTCATCAAGTTCACTCGTGCGCACCATGACACTGGTGGCGAAGTACTTCTGCTGACCGACAGCGGCCCATCGCCCATCGCCGCGGTGGCCAGCACTGTGCTCACCACCCCCGTGGACTCCGTGTCGCCGTTCGACTCTCTGGTACCGGCGTTGGCCATGACCGAGGCACTGATCGCCGCGACGGCGGTGCTATGCGGCGAACAAGGCCGCCGACGCGTCAACGAGTTCGAACGGCACCGAGACGCATTGCGCTGAAAAATGCCTCGCCATCGTAGATCCAACCGCTGGCCTACCAAGGCTTGTGGACACACCTCTGCATCGACCATTCCGGCTGTGTCCACATCACGTGCAGTCGCCGGGCCGCGGCGGTGTGTGCACATACATCCGGGAACCCTGCCGAGTCAGGTGGAACCTGCCACAACCATGGGCACCGGCCAAACCGCACCGCACCGCGCCAGCAGCTTCGACGGCGTTCTCGACGAGGTCTGTGCACATATGATCGTTCAACGCGCGGGGGTGACGTCCAGCCCCTGGTGCCAGTTGATCCCTCAACGTCGATCGGTGAGATGAGTGTGCATCGGGAACGCGCGCTATCTCAGACCTGGTAGCCGGTCGACGTCGACGGTTGACGGTGACCAAACCCGGTGCAGTGGCAATGACGTCGGGGATGCGGTCGACCAGTTGAGTGCGGTCGTCAACTGGGTGGGAAACGCGCCGTTGGACACGACGGGTGCGGGCCCCTGCCGAAGGAGTGGCCTGAGCCATGGCACAACCGTCGGAGGTGTTGACCGAGCAAACCCGAGCAACTAGGCGACCCTAGCGCTGTTGGCCTTCAAGGCGCGCATTCTCTTCACTCGGCGCTCCGAGCCCGGATGCTGTCGACGCATGTATCGCAACGGCGTTGTGCGTGCGCCTCACCGGCGGTGAAACCACGCCGTCGGCTACCTCGCTTACCAGCCGCGTTCGGCGAGCCGGTGGGGCGCCGCGATGTCCTCCACGTTGATACCGACCATGGCCTCGCCCAGACCGCGCGACACCTTGGCCAGCACATCGGGATCGTCATAGAAGGTGGTGGCCTTCACGATCGCCGCCGCACGCGCCGCCGGGTCACCGGACTTGAAGATGCCCGAGCCCACGAACACACCCTCGGCGCCGAGCTGCATCATCATCGCCGCATCCGCAGGCGTGGCGATACCACCGGCGGTGAACAACGTCACCGGCAGCTTGCCCGCGCGGGCCACCTCGACGACCAGATCGTAAGGCGCCTGCAGTTCCTTGGCCGCCACGAACAACTCGTCCTCCGACAGCGAACCCAGCCGGCGGATCTCGCCGCCGATCTTGCGCATGTGGGTGGTCGCGTTCGACACGTCGCCGGTACCGGCCTCGCCCTTGGAACGGATCATCGCCGCACCCTCGGTCAGCCGGCGCAGCGCCTCACCCAGGTTGGTCGCCCCGCACACGAACGGCACGGTGAACTTCCACTTGTCGATGTGGTTGGCGTAATCGGCCGGGGTCAGCACCTCGGACTCATCGATGTAATCC
>NZ_JBFUKN010000071.1:0-36637 GCF_056400845.1 Mycobacterium sp. P4_H6
CTACCTGGGTTCCTCCGGGCTGACGCTGCTGCGCCGCGATTACGACCCGGTCGACGAGGGCAGCACCGCCCAGGCGGTCGCCTATCTCGCCAGCTCACCGGCCGCCCGCGCCACCCATGGGTGAACGGCTGACGCGCCTGCTGCGGCCCTATGACGGTGAGCCGCCACCGGGGCTGTACGGGAAGTCCTCGGATCTGCTGATCCGGATCGCCGGCACGGCGGTTCCGCACTTCCTGTCGGTGGTGACCCGCCTCGGCGGTGACAAGGAGCCTCCGGAACTCCCTCGCCGGACCCACCGCCGGGCCGTGGTGATCAAGGAGCGTAAGCACGTCGCCCGCGACCGTGATGTCGTCGCGTTGACGCTGGTGGCGCCCGACGGCGGGGATCTGCCGCAATGGCACGCCGGCGCCCATATCGATGTGCACCTGCCGTCCGGGCGGACCCGGCAGTACTCGCTGTGCGGGGACCCCGACCAGCCGGACCGGTACCGCATCGCCGTGCGTCAGATCCTCGGTGAAGACGGTGCCTCGATCGAGGTGCACGGCCTGAGCGTGGGCCAGGTCATCGAGATCAGCGGCCCGCGCAACGCCTTCATGATGCCGCTGCCGGGGTCCGGATCCCGGTCGGAGCGGCTGCGTTTCATTGCCGGCGGCATCGGGATCACCCCGATCCTGCCGATGGTGCGCCTGGCCGACCGTCTCGGGATGGACTGGTCGCTGCGCTACACCGGACGGCGCCGCGACACTCTGCCGTTCCTCGACGAGCTGGAGGCGTTCGGCGACCGGGTGCGGGTGCTCACCGATGATGTGTCCGGATTACCCACGCCCGCAGATCTTCTCGATGACGTGACGCCGTGGACGGCGGTGTACGCCTGCGGGCCGCCGCCGATGATGGACGTGGTGCGCGGCGCCGTCCCGGATCGCGCCGAGCTGCACATCGAGCGCTTCTCACCGGTACCGGTGGTCGACGGCAAGCCGTTCGAACTCGAGCTGCAGCGCAGCGCCGAGGTGATTGCGGTCCCCGCCGACCGGAGTGCGCTGGCGGCGCTGCTCGCGGCCAGGCCGGACGTGAGCTACTCCTGCCAACAGGGATTCTGCGGCAGCTGCGCCCAGCAGGTGGTGACAGGCGAGATCGAGCACCGCGACCGCCTGCTGACCGACGAGCAGCGCGAAGCCGGGCAGATGCTGCTGTGCGTGTCGCGGTCCGCCGGTGGACGGCTGGTGCTCGACCTCTGAACGGCTACAGCTGCAGCTGCCCGCCGTCGGCGGCGAGTTCCGCGCCGGTCATGTAGCTGCTCTGGTCCGAGGCGAGAAACAGTACGGCCGAGGCGATCTCGTCGACGTGGCCGAGACGTTTCATCGGTACCCCGGCGGCCATGCCGTCCAGCAGGGCCTGCTGCTCCTCGGCGGGAGCCAGCCCGGCCAGCCCGGGGGTTTCGATGGGGCCGGGGATGATGGTGTTGACCCGGATCTTGCGGTCGATGAGTTCGGCGGCCCAGGTGCGTCCGAGCGATCGGATGGCGGCCTTGGACGCGGCGTACATCCCGAACGCGGGCACACCCTCCGACGCCGCGGTGGAGCCGGCCAGCACGATGGAGGCCCCCTCGTTGAGCAGGGGCAGCGCCTTCTGCACGGTGAAGACGGTGCCGGCCACGTTGCGGTCGAAGGTGTCCCGGTAGTGCTGAACGGTGACGTCGGGCAGTGCGGCGAAGTCACCGCCGCCGGCGTTGGCGAAGATGACGTCCAGACCCTTTCCGTGCGCGCTGATTTCGGCGGCCAGCGTGTCGAGGTCGTCAGGATTGCTGATGTCGCCCTGTACGCCGCGGGCGTTGTCGCCGATCGTCGCGGTGGCCTCGTCGAGGCGGGCGCGGTCGCGGCCGGTGATGAAGACGTAGGCGCCTTCGGCGGCGAAGCGTTGGGCGGTGGCCAGACCGATACCGGAAGTTCCTCCGGTCACCAGTGCGGTCTTGCCCTCGAGTTGTCCCATGGTCGGGCTCCGTTTCCTATGAGGTTCGTGCGGTGTGCCCGGTGCAACATAGGTGATGTGTCACCTATTCCTGGGTCAGGATGGTCCACAGCTTGACGATGCGGTCCTCGGCGATCTCGGCGACGTCGAACCCCGAGGCCACCGCGGTGTCATCCGGGGTGCGCACCTCCCAGGCGAGAAAGCCCAGCCCGCGGGTCTGGCGGACGGGACCTGCGGCGACGAAGTGCAGTCCGGGGAGTTTTTCCTGCAGTTCGGCGGCCTTGGCGTCCAGTGCCGCGTGACCGGTGGCGACGCCCTCGTCATCGAACCACTGCACATCGGGGGAGTAGGTGCCGGCGATCGCCGCGGCGCGGCGTTGCGGGTCACGCTCATCGAAGACGGCGAGCAGGTTGGCTTCCATCAGGCGGGTGATTGCGTCGCTCATGAACGGCCTCCTTTGGGTGATATTTCACCCAATGCTAGCCCGGGGCGGGCGGTAGCGAGCTGTTCAGGTTGAGATTGACGTGGATATGTTCCAGCGCCGCGGTGAGCGGGGCGAGCAGGTTGTCCGGCAGCGGATCGAAGAACAGGCTGCGCACCAGGTCGACATGCGCGGGGGCGGCCTCGGCGATGGCGGCGCGGCCCTGCTCGGTGAGCACCACGTTGCTGGTGCGACCGTCCTCGGCACTGGGCCGGCGCTCGGTGAGGCCGCGTTCCTCCATGCGGCGCAACTGATGTGACAGCCTGCTGCGCTCCCAGCCGATCTGGGCGGCCAGATCACTGATGCGCATGGCCTGGTCGCGGTTGCCGCTCAGCGCCACCAGCACGTCGTAATCGGACAGCGACAGCTTCGAGTCGGCCTGCAGCTGGCGGTTCATCTCGTAGTTCATCCGCAGCTGCACCCGCATATAGGCGACCCAGGCGCGCTGCTGTTGCGGCGTCAGCCAACCCCGCTTGGGTGATGTGTCCCGCTTTTTCGCCGTCACCCCTACAGTGTGGCCGATCCGCGGACGGTCAGTAGGACCAATAGGAGGTCGCGGGAGTCCTGGTCCTCGGGAGTGTCGTACAACTTGTCGCAGGCCAGCTTCACCAGTCGGCGCCAAATGGCTTGCGACACCCCCGCCTGGGCGCCGAGCAGCCCGCTCAATCGCTCCAGCGCGCCCGCGTCATCCGGGTCGCGGTACACGGCGTCGCATGCCGCTTGGATCTGCTGTCGCAGTGCCGAATTCACGTCTCTATCCCCCGCCTCACAGGTCACTCACAGGCGACCTATATGTGCATATTGCATTACCCCACACTGATATGGCAATACTGGACACTTGTATGCCGAACCAAGACTGCCGTATTGTTGTCGTGGTGACTGGCACTGTGTTCCTTCGGGAGTCGACACCCGCCGAGCCGTCCAGTCGGGAGCGCATACTGGCTGCCGCCATCAAATCGTTTTCGCGACAAGGCGTTTCCAATACGCCGCTGAGGGCGGTCGCCRATGCCGCCGGCGTCAGCGTCGGGCTCGTGCAGCACTACTTCGGCAACAAGGCCGGCTTGACGGCCGCAGTCGACGAGTACGTGCTGCGGGTCTTCGGGGAGGTCCTCGAATCAACACCGCTGCCGGAACCGCCGGCCGATCACTCCGTCGAACTCCGCGGCCGATTCGCCCGGCTGTTCCACAAATATCCCGAGGTCACGGACTATGTCGCGCACGCCCTGAGCCAGGGCGACGAGATCGGCAATGTCATCTTCGACGGGCTGCTGCGCATCAGTACCGAACAGGGCGAGAAGTACGCCGAGCACGGACTGGTCCGGTCGGACCTCGATCTGCTGTGGGGCACCATCAACCCGTTGATCCTGCGCGTCGGTGCCACCATGCTGCGCCACCACATCGAACGGCATATCCCCGAACCGTTCTATACCGTCAGCCAGTTGAACCGGTGGGACGAGGCGGTGACGGGCCTCATCCGCAAGGGACAGTTCACCGCGGAAGCAGCCGACCTCTAGACGGTGGGCGCTCAGCGAATCAACGAGGTGCCACTGCACCCCCAGGAAGAAGCGTTTCGGATCCTCGATGCCCTCGGTGATGCCGTCCAGCGCGCGGGCGGCGACCACCAGTCCGCCGCCGAGTTTGTCCACCGCCTGGTGATGCCCGTTGCGTGCGCTGACCCGGCCGGTGCCCAGGATGGCCGCCAGTCGGGTGCCGGGCATGATGTCGACGGGCTCGTCGACGAACTCCGGCTCACCCGGGGCACCGTGGTGCAGGGCGTAGTCCTCGATATCGCCGATGAGGGTGCCGCCGCGGAACACGTTGAGCAGCTGGGAACCTCGGCAGATCCCGAAGATCGGGCGGTCGGCGGCCTCGGCCGCGGCGATGGCGGCGAACGCATCGCGGTCGGCGCGGCCGTCCACCCCGTAGGTCGTGGGGTGCGGGGTGCTCATCCCGTAGCAGGAGTTGTCGACGTCACCGCCGCCGAGCAGCAGCAGTCCGTCGAAATATGCTGCCGACGAGGGATTGTCGAGCGGTGAGGTGGTGTCGAAGAATTCGAAGTCGGCGCCCAGTTCGATCAGGGTGGTCAGTGCGACCTTGGTGAACCGCTTGACCAGGGCGACGTCGGCGTCGCTGATGTCCGGGTAGTTCAGCGAGGCCAGCACACAGATGTGGGCCCGCGGTACGTCCGATGCGGGCAGGTCCGGCAGGACATCCGGCAGGCGAACCAGGACGGTCATCGATTGGCCTTTCGTTTGCGAGCACGATCGACCAGGTCGGCGAACAGCGCTGCGTCGGTGGGGGAGTCGGCGTGCCGGTCCTCGGGATGCCATTGCACCGCGAGGATATCGGCGCGGCGGTGCTCGACGGCCTCGATGACGCCGTCGGCCGAGGTGGCGGTGACGGCGAGGTCGCGTCCGAGCCGGTCGATGGCTTGGTGGTGGTAGGAGGAGACCTGGATGCTCTCGGCGCCGACGATGGTGTGCAGCCGGGATCTGTTTTGGACATGCACTTCGTGAATGCTGTTGTGGTGCATGGCTTCGGGCAGATGCTGGTGCAGGGTTCCGCCGAGCGCGACGTTGAGCACCTGCAGTCCGCGGCAGATCGCCAGTACCGGGATGCCGGTGTCGAGCAGCGCGCGGATGACGCCCAGCTCGAAGTCGTCCTGGAAGGCGACGGTGTCGGTGGTCTCCGGGGCGGGCTCCGCGCCGTAGCGTTGTGGTTCCACGTCGGCGCCGCCGGGCAGCAGCACCCCGTCGAACGCCTCCAGTCGCTGCGGCATTTCGGCGAGCGGGTCGGCGGCCGGTCCGTGCAGGATCACCGGTTCACCGCCGGCCGCCCACACCGCTTCGCAGATCGCCTCGGCGGCCAGGGTCGCCGAGAAGCGCAGAATCGGTACCTGCGCGGCCCGGCGACCGGTGACCGCGATCAGCGGGCGCACGGTCAGAATGGGTAGTCCAGGGTCGGCAGGTGCTGGGTCCACACCTCACGCAAACGCCCGGAGTCGATGAGTCGGCCCAGTGCGCCGTCGATCTCGGCCAAGGTGTCGGGCCGGTCCTTGGACACCGCGAGGCCCCACCGGTTGGCGGTCTGCACGGTGAAGGCCAGCTCGTAGTCCGGATGGGTGGCGCCGAGCGGCACGAACACCACATCGTCGTCGACCACGGCGTCGACATCCTTGGCCAGCAGCGCGGCCAGCATGTCGGCGTACACGTCGTCGCTTCCCGCACCGAAGGCAACCGGCTCGGCGCCGGTGAAGGTCTGGGCCAGCGCCATATTGGTGCTGTTCTCGATGGCGGCGACCTTGCGGCCCACCAGATCCTGCGCGGAGTGGATGTCGTCGCCGCGCCGGATCAGCACGCCCTCATGGAAGATCGCGTACGGGCGGGTGAAGTCGACCTGGGCCTGGCGTTCGGCGGTGATGCCCTGCCCGCACAGCACGGCGTCGGCGTCCCCGAGCTGCACCGCGGGAATCATGTCCACCCACGGCACCCGCACCCATTCGACCTCGCGGCCGAGTTCGGCGCCGAGCGCCTCGGCGACACCGGGTTCATAGCCGGTGCGGCCGGTCTCCGGGGTCCACAGCGTGAACAGCGGCGGGGCCTCGGCGTCCAGGCAGGCGAGCCTCAATGCGGTCACGGGGCATCATTCCAATACATTTCACGCTCCCAGTCGGTGACGTATCCACAGAATCGGGCCCACTCATCGGTGTGGAAGTCGGTGAGCAGTGCGGAGAGTTTCGGGCCGAACGTCTCGGTGATGACGGTGTCCTTGCGGAAGGCCGTGATGGCGTCACCGAGGGTCAGCGGCAGTGCCGGGAACCGCTCGTCCTGCGGGGTGTCATACGATGAGCCCTGGCACGGCGCACCGGGATCGGTGGCGTTCTTCATGCCGTCCTCGCACGCCGCGAGCAGGATCGTATGGGATAGATAGGGATTGACCGCGGCGTCGGGCAGCTTGTATTCCAGGCGCCCGTTGGCCGACAGCCGCACCGTGCAGGTCTTGTTGTCCAGGCCCCAGTTGATCTTCGACGGCGCGAATTGTCCGGCGTCCCAATAGCGTTTGTAGGAGTTCACCGTCGAGCCGTTGACCAGCATGGCGCCCGCCGAATGGGACAGCAGCCCGCCCAGGGCGTGCTTGCCGATCTCGGAGAGGTGCAGTTCGGTGACCCCGGGGTCGGCCAGCACGTTGACGCCGTCGCGCCACAGGCTGAAGTTGTGGTGGCAGCCGTTGCCCATCATGCCGGTGGCGGGTTTGGGCATGAAGCTGGCCTGGATGCCGAGCTCGCGGGCCACCTGCTTGCAGATCTGCCGGTAGGTGGTCAGCCGGTCGGCGGTCAGGTTGGCGTGGTCGTACATGAAGTTCAATTCGACCTGGAACTCGTCCTCGTAGTCGCCCTCGATCATGTCCAGGCCCAGCGCCTGGGCGTATTCGACCACCTTCTTGACGATCGGGCGGTTCCGCTCCAGGTGCTCGATGTGATAGGCCGGGCTGGATCCGGGCCGGAACTGGGCCTCCAGACCTTCACCCTGCCAGGTCATCTCGGGTTCGCAGCCGGTGCGCAGTTCCAGGCCGGTGCGATCGGTGAACCCGGCGTGCGCCCGCTGCAGCAGGGCCCGGGAGTCACAGGCCAGTTCGATACCGGCGTCGACGGCCAGGTGGTCGGGTTCGTAGAGCCGGCAGAACACCCGGGCGAAGCTGGTGTCCCAGGGCAGCACGGCGAAGGTGTCCAGGTCGGGGATGGCGGTGTACTCGGGGGCGTTCACCCCGCCGGCCAGCAGCACGCCTTCCCGGGTGCCCTGCAGGTTGGCGATCGCGGTCTGGTGCTGCTGCACCCCCTTGACGGCGAGGCGCTCGAAATGCCGGGCGGGGGCGACCTTTCCGACCACCCGGCCGGTGATGGTGATCGCCTGGAAGTAGACGAACTCCACCCCGCGGTCGGCGATGGTCTCCAGCGCTTGGGCCAGGTATGCGCTGGCGGCGTTGGCCTGCCGGTGCGCGTCGAGCGGGGTGGTGGTCATCGGATCTCCTGGGTCAGGGGGCTGGGGTGAAGCCGATGGGAAGGGTGATGGGTCCGGTATTACCGGAGTCGGGAAGCCAGGTGGCGCCGGGCAGTTCGTGCGGGTCGACCATGCGCCGGGCCAGCAGCGGCAGCGCCTCGCTCATGTCGGCGCGGGCGACGAAATGGCCCAGGCAGTAGTGCAGACCACCGCCGAACCCGAAGTGCGGCTTGCGCTCTGCGGTGATGTCCAGGCCGGGCGTGTAGACGCGGGGGTCGGTGCCGGCGGCCTCGGCGTAGAGGTGCACAGTGGTGCCGGCCTTGAGTTCCACGCCCTCGTATTCGAAGTCCTCCACCACCTCGCGGGTCACCCATCGGGTGGTGGGGTTCAGGCGCATGATCTCCTCGACGGCCTTGCCGCCGAGGTCGGGGCGCTCGGCGAGTAGCCGCCACTGGTCGGGATTGGCCAGGAAGGTCTGCATGGCCAGGCCGAGCTGGTTTCGGGTGGTGTCGAAGGCGGCGAAGATGAGCATGGTCAGGCCGTCGCGCAGTTCCTCGTCGGACAGCCTGCCGTCCTCGGGGTCGGCGGCGTTGACGAACGCGGTGACGAAGTCCTCGCGCGGTGTCTTTCGGCGGTCGGCGATCTGGGCGTCGCAGTAGTCATACAGCCGGGCCAGCGCGGCCTCGATCTCAGTGAGGTCGTCCTTGAGGGTGACCGCCATGGCCAGGCCGATGGTGGTGGCCTCCTTGGCGAGGATGCGCCAGTCCTCCTCGGGGGTACCGAGCATGATGGCGGTGACCCGGGCCGAGTACGGCTCGGCGAACTCGGTCATGAACTCGCAGCGGTCGGGTGCGGCGAAGGCGTCGACGAGTTCGCCTGCCAGCGCCTGGAATCGGGGCACCTGCCCGGCGATGAGTTGCTGGGTGAAGGCCGGGGTCATCAGTCGGCGCAGCCGGCGGTGCTCCTCGCCTTCCTTGTTGAGCAGCCAGCTGGCCCACCACTGGGCGAACGGGCCTTCGGTGACGCCGTTGTGCGCGGGCCAGGCGATGCTGCCCTGGCGGAGCTGGCGGCTCTTGAGCAGTTTGTTCATCTCGGCGTAGCGCAGCACCGCGATGCCGTACGGGGTGGTGGCGTACCAGCTGCGTTCGCGGGCGTCGTGCACCTCGGCGGAGGTCAGCGAGAATTCCGGATCGCTCACGTCGAAGTGCGGGATCTCATCGAGGGGGACGGGCGACATCGGGGCTACCTCCAGGGTGCGTGACCGGATGCCTTTAAAGACTCTAGAAATAGAGGCTTAATGTCAAGGGCTGGGAGTTAAGTCTGGGTAACCGCTCGGTCAGCTCGTTGCGATGGCAACGGACCAGCCGTTGCCGAGGGGGAGTTCGGCCACCTCGTGGAACGTGTCGTCTTCGGTGGGCACGGCGTCGAGCCGGGATCCGACCAGCCAGCGCGGGGTGTTCGCGGCGATGACGCGGCGCTCGGTGTTGACCACGACGGCGTCCTCGTCGGTGTGGCGCAACACCTCGATGAGCCGGCGTTCGACGTCGCCGACCACCAGGTCGGCGCCGGCCACGCCGAGGAAGGTGCCGTCGGCGATCACCGGGATGGTCGCGGTGATGGTGTACATGTCCGAGCCGCTGTAGTCGACGTACGGGCCGTAGGCGACGCGCTGCTGACCGCGCTGCGCCAGCTGGTACCAATCCATCTGCAGGTAGTCATAGACGTCGATGCTGTTCGGGTCGAAGTTCAGCCGCAGCCGGGCGACCCGTTCGTTGTGCCGCTGCCACCAGGCCATATAGCGTTCGCGGCCCTCGACGACCGACGGCGCGGCCACGAAACCCATGCCCCACAGGCCGTGCTCGTGCGTGAGGAGTTCGGCGAGCAGGCGCTGCAGCCCGGAGAAGTGCGTCTCGGTGAGCGCGGCCCGCGGCGGGCGGCTGCGCAGCACTTCCTCGGCGACCGCGTCGAGCAGTCCGTAGAACGGTTCGACGGCCTTCGAGGCCTCGGCGGCCAGCTCCTGTGCAGTCATGATTGCCCGGCCAAATTCATGTTCACCGTGGTCAATCGGGCCAGCTGGCTCATTGCGTGGTCCTCGGCCAGCCGGCGTGCCTCGACACCGTTCTCGGCGGCGACCGCCGCGGCGATGGCGTGCTGGGCCTCCACGTAGGCGGCGACGTCGATGTCGGGGCCGACGGGCAGCCAGATCAGGCCGGCGAGCTCGGCCTGCAGGTTCGCTTCGCGCCGCGCCAGCCGCGCGGACTGGGAGGCGACGGCCACCTGAATGTGGAAGCGGCTGTCGGCGCGGATCCGGTCGCCCAGGGTCGCGGCCGCGCCGAGCTGATCGGTGAGCGCGAACAGTCGTCGGACGGCGTAGGGGGCGGCGCGTTCGGCGGCGAGTTTCGCGGCCTGCCCGGCGATGGCGGTGTGCTCGTCGAACAGGTCGCGCAGGTCCGAGGCGCTCATCGCGGCCAGGCGTTCCTTGAGCTGTTCGACCGGTGGGCCTTCGGGTCGGCGGACGAAAGAGCCGCCGCTGCGGCCGCGCTTGGTCTCGACGAGGTGTTGTTCGCGCAGGGTGGCCAGGGCTTCGCGGACCGTCATCGGGGCGACGCCGAACTGGGCGGCCAGGTCTACCTCGACGGGGAGGCGTTCGCCGTCGTCGAGCAGGCCGAGGTGGATGGCCTCGGTGATGCGCAGGACGATTTCGTCGGCCCGGCCGACGGGCGCGTCGGGGGCGACGAGCGGAGACAGCGAGGACACCACGCCTGCCTCCCTCCCCGATGGCCTGACGTCGCAATGTACCGGATCAGTGACGAATTCTGCCGTTTCGGTGACGTCTTAAACAATAGGAATGTAGTTTTTCGCTCACTGGCGATTTCGTGCCCGAAGGAGAGCAGGCTCATGACCACTGCCACGCCACCGACCTCCCGCCCCGAGGACGCTTCCCACTCCGATGACGATGCCGCGCACCTCAACGCGCTCGGCTTCAAGTCGGAGTTCAAGCGGGATATGAGCCCGTGGGCCAACTTCAGCCTCGGGTTCACCTACCTCTCGCCGGTCGTCGGCGTCTACACGCTGTTCGCGTTCGCGTTGGCCACCGGTGGGCCACCGATGATCTGGAGCTTCCTGATCGTCGGTGTCGGCCAGCTGTTGGTCGCGTTGGTCTTCAGCGAGATCGTCGCGCAATTCCCGGTCGCCGGCGGGGTGTATCCGTGGGCGCGGCGACTGTGGGGCAGGCGGTATGCCTGGATGACCGGGTGGGTGTATCTGGTGGCGCTGCTGGTCACCATCGCCTCGGTCACCTACGGCGGCGGGCCGTTCGTTGCCGCTGTCCTCGGTATCGAAGCCACCACCGACAACATCATTCTGTTCGCTCTGCTACTGATTGCGGTCGCGACGGTGATCAACTTCCTCGGCACGAAAGTCCTTGCCAAGGCGGCGATCATCGGATTCGTCGCGGAGATCATCGGCGCGCTGGTGGTCGGCGGCTGGCTGCTGATCGCACACCGCGAGCACAACCTCGGGGTGCTGTTCGACAGCTTCGGCACCGGCGGGGACGGCAACTACATGTTTGCGTTCGCTGCGGCCGCGTTGATCGGCATCTATCAGTACTACGGCTTCGAGGCGTGTGGCGACGTCGCCGAGGAAGTGCCCGATCCGGGCCGGCTGATCCCCAAGGCGATGCGCCGCACCATCTACATCGGCGGTGCCGCAGCCACTTTCGTGTGCCTGGCGCTGATCCTCGCGGTGGCCGACATCCCCGGGGTGATCGCCGGTGAGGACACCGACCCGGTAAGCACCGTGCTGAACGAGGCGTTCGGGCCGTTCGGGTCCAAGGTGATCCTGGTGGTCGTGCTGATCTCGTTCCTGTCGTGCGCGATGAGTCTGCAGGCCGCGGCGAGCCGGTTGGCATACTCGTACGGGCGCGACGGGATGATCATGGGATCGTCACTGTTGTCCAAGTTTTCGGCGACGCGCCACGTGCCGCCCTATGCACTGGTGATCGCGGCGGTGGTGCCGGCGGTGATCGTGATCGGGTCGCGGTTCTCCACAGATGCGATCACGAAGATCATCAGCTTCGCTGCGCTGGGAATCTACATCGCCTTCCAGATGGTGGTGCTGGCGGCGTTGCGGGCCCGGCTGAAGGGCTGGGTGCCGTCGGGTAAGTACTCGCTGGGTCGCTGGGGGCTGCCGGTGAACATCGCGGCGCTGGCGTATGGCGTGATCGCCATGGTGAACATGGCGTGGCCGCGGACCCCGGACGTCCCGTGGTACGACAACTGGATCGTGGCGCTGTCGGCGGTCGTGGTGATCGGAATCGGGTTGGTGTACATGGTGGTTCACCCGGTGGCTGGTCGGAGCACCGCGCCGTACAGCGATGCCATCCCTTCGGGCCGGCGCTGATTCCGCTCGCCGCGCGCGGAAATTTTGGGCTCTCGAGTTGCCCGCCTATGAGCGACAACCGAGCGACAACGGCTCTTCTGTCGTCTTGGCTCTGCGATGATGGCGGAGAAGTGCGAGTGACTCGCGCCTTGGCCGCAGAATGTATGGCATGTCAGCCACATGGCGGGGCCGAGGCCTCGCAGCGTTCCTGGTAGCCGTCGGCTTAGTGTCGGTGCTCGCTGGTTGTGGGACCGACCAACCAGCCGTCGCACCGTCGTCCACGTCCTCTGCCGTCGCTGAGGCTGCTGTGCCGGAATCTCCGTTCCAGACTCGTGACGGAGTGGCCTGGTTGACCGCTGCATGTGGTGGGCCGTCTGTCGGAGATGCATCGCCGAACTCTTGGCTTCCGGGCGCTGCTCCGGTGGCGCTCTGCATTACGCCACCGGGGCGGGATGGCGTTCTGGTCGGTGTGTATGAAGACACCGCAGCGGCTGCCAACGACATCCGCACCATCGGCCTCCAGCACGGCTATGCCACCCGTACCGATGACCATGGGCGCACGTGGGTGTTCGTCGCCGAAGGTTCCGACTCCGCGCCGCTGGCCCCTCTGCAGCGGTTCGGCTTCGAGCTGTCCTAACTCGATGCAGACGGGGTTGTCGGTGGTGGATGCGACTATGTGCGGCTACTTCGAGCCAGGGAGAATGAGATGAAAAGTGTTGTCATAGCGACGGCGTTGGTCGGTGTTGCGATCGCGATGAGCCCGCCCGCGTCGGCTGAGCCGTCGTGGACGATGCCGAACCTGATCGGCATGGACCTGCAGGGTGCGCAGGACGCGATCCAGTCGGTGAGCGGTGGGCAGGTGTGGTTGAGCACCTCCACGGACCTCACCGGTCAGGACCGTGCGCAACTCAGTGACCGAAACTGGCAGGTGTGCAGCTCAACTCCGGCGCCGGGTTCCGCGTTCACCGTGAGCACCAAGATTGACTTCGGTGTGGTGCGGATCGGCTCTGAGGATTGTCCCTAGCCGTCGGGCAGGACGGGCGGCTCGTCAATCCTCGGCGGAGGCTAGTTGGCCCTCGCATGGGTCACGGCGGGATTCATCGTGGCGGGTCCGGCGGCGTCTTCTTCGCCGGTTCCCGCCGCGTGTGCGTTTCTCTGTGGAGTTATCAAGGTGCGTAAAGAAGTAAGTCAGGCAGCGGTGGGCAGGTCGGTCATGGTGCGGCGGGCGTGTGAGCGCAGGTGCGCCGGTTCGGGTCCGGTCGGGTCATGCGGTGGTATGAACCAGGGATGGCGGTCGGCACCGAGGTAGACCTGCCAGCCGCCGTGGTGGATGGCGGTGTGGTGCAGTCGGCAGAGCAAAACCCCGTTGTCGAGGCTGGTAGTGCCGCCATGCTCCCAAGGGGTGATGTGGTGGGCGTCGCACCAGGACACCGGGCGCCCACAACCGGGGTGGGCGCAGCCACCGTCACGGACCGCCAGCCCTTTACGGATATGGGGCGGGAAGAGCCGTTCGCTGCGGCCCACATCCAGTGGTACGCCCGAGTGGTCGACGATCACCGAAGTCAAAGTGCTGTCACAGGCGATCAGCTCAGCGGTCGCGGCGCTGACCGGGCCACCGAACCCGAGGGTGTCCACTCCGTGTTCGGCGGGCCGGATCAGGGTGACGTGCGGGAGCACACCCCCCGACATCGGGCGCTGCGAGTTCGATAGGTAGGTCCGCATGATCTGTCCGAAGGCGTCGGCGCGACGTCGACCGACCGGCCTCGGGTCCAGTGAGCCGTCCGGCAGCGGTACGGGCCGGCACAAAGGATCGAGCGCTGCGATGAGTTCCTCACCGGTGAGCGTATCGAGATCCAGGGCCACGTTGACCCGTCCTTCGTCATTGACCACGAGGGTCATGTCGTTGAGGTCGGTGTTCTCCGCGACCGGTACGACATCCTCGGCCAAGGGTGCCGCGGCAGTCTTGTCGATGGCGATTGTGCGAGCCTTCTTGGCGACAGCCGACGGCGTGGTCTCGATCATCAACTTCGTCACGATCTTCGCGCGGTCGTTGTCGGACAAGGGGACCCGTTCGGTGATGTGAGTGACTCCCTTGCCGATGGCGTCGGCGAATTCGATCCCGACCGCACCGAGGCGCTGCTGCTGAGTCAGTGCCGGCAGGGCGTGTGCCGCACGTCCGACCCGGACCGCCCGCCACGTCGCACCCGGTGACATCCCCAGTTGGGTGAGTAGGTCGGCGCCGGAGCGCAGGTATTTGCGGCCCGGGATACCTGCCCGTTCCGTGGCCGCGACGGCCTGGGCGATCACATGGTCAAACACGTTGCGCGCCGTGACCGCAGCAGCCAGTAGCGCGAGCAACGCTGGTTCATCCACGATGCGGCGCGGAGACTCCAACAGATGACACAGCTTCCGGTCGGCGTCGTCCTCCGGTACGGGTGTCGGGGTGAGATCGTCGATAAGCGCATCGATAAAGGTGCTGAAATGGGTGGCGTCCATAGGGATACCGGCTTTCACAGAAGGTGCGCACAGCGCACGATCAGTCAGTACAGCCCGACTGGTCCCCGAAGGGGCAGTCGAACCTGGCGGCGACCGTAGTCGCGGTCTGAAGCTCACCGGGTGAAGATGGGAGCCACGTCGCATTCGAACTTGTGTTCGATAGTACGCCGGAAGTGCAACCTGTGCAAGGGTTTCAGAATCAGTACTTCGGTGACGGTTCGAGGTCGGCGAGCCGGACGCCTGGAGTCGGTGATGCGACACCGAGGATTGAGGTAGAGGAAGTCGAAGTACTTGAGGAGGACTTCGAGCAGATACCTCATCAAGTCATCTCGAAACTTCTGACCGCTAAGTGGACCGCGGCCATACTGGAGCCTTGGCCAAGCATCGGCTCTACGACTCCGTAATTCCGACCTTGACTATCGCCTCGATCTCGTCCACGGAACTCGACATGAGGTGACTGAAGATCGTGGCTGACGGCTCCATCAATACGGCACTTTCGGCCCCGAGTCGGAGTTCGTAAATCCCCGTAATCACTTCCACGGCCGCGACACTGGAATCGATTCCGCGTGCATGCAGCTCCGGGCCAAGCCCGGCCAAGTGCAGTGTGTTCCTGGCGGTGGAGGACCACTGCCACATGAGAAATTTCTCGGCAAGTCCATACGATGAGAACTTCGCGACGTTCTCGCGTAACTGACCACGATCGTCGACCGTGTCGACAACCCACCATTCGGCATCTTCGCGGAGGTGCACCGAATACTCACTGGATGTGGAGCGGATTTCGTTGTCAGAGAGCCGATCCGAAACTTTGCGTTCTTCTAGCCCGCACAGCGGCGCCCAGAATAGCCAGTTCCTGGTGAGGCGAGCGAACATATCCTGACGTGTCATGGGTTCGTTCATGTCTCAAGGGGATTTGGACGGGCCAAACAGCTCGTCAGCGACCATGTTTTCCAATGTGATGAGCGCCTCGCACGACCTCTGCGTCTTTGCGGCGTCCGTGAAAAGGCCCTCTACTTCGGCAATATTTGCTTTCAACCAGTCCAAGTCTTCAGCGCTGATGGCCCCTCCGGCGGCGATGGTTCCATCGAGGTACCTGCGAATGATGGAGAGACGGAACCAGTTTTCCGGCGCGATAGCCGCGGTTGGGGCCGCTGCGAGTGAAATCTGTCCACGGTCATTCGTGACAGACCAGCTCAGTGTGTTGCCGGTAATGATCAGCTGCGCATCGGTCGTGGGGGAGCCGGACGTGCTGGAATTCGTAATGCTGTACTGAGGGTCGAGGTAGAGAAATTCGAAATACTTGAGAAACACCTCGAGTAAGTACTTCATCTACTGTCCTCCATTCGCCGGTGGCGCCATCGTATTGGTGCCTGTGCGCTGGTACCCATGGGACTCGAGATACCTGATTTCTGCTGCTGTGAAGGTGTTCTCACCGACCTTGCCAAAGGTGGTTGACAACGTGATGGTGTCTCCGTTCTTGATGGCCATGTCCAAGACGTGTTGGTTGGCTGCCAAACGTTGGGTTGGTGTAGCAGCATCCCAAGCATCGCCGATGTCGAAGTAACTTGCACCGTTCTGCTGGGCTACTTCGATATACGACGGTCCGCCGCCGTCAGGCTTGTATGGCCCAAGGACCGTCTCGCCGGTGCCGGTCAGGTGCTGCTCTGCGAGGACCCGGAGGTCTGGGGTCATATGGTCGAGCGGGTTGCTCAGGTTGAACTCCGGGCCCGGAGTGTCCATCGCTGGAAGCGGGTCCAGGTACGGCAGGCTGCTGTCGCCGATGCCGAGAGGCAGCGGATGACCGTTGGTGTCCACTGGCAACGGAGTATCGATGAGATCGTGGGGAACACCCGGACCGATGCCGTCAAGGGCTCCCGCCCGGGCGACCAACGCACCTTCACCACCGAAGATCAAACCCGGCGTGGCGACGGCGCCGTCGGCTGCCTTCTCTCCCAAATAGTACGCAGCGCTGGGAGAGTCCAGCGCATGTTGAACCTCGTCTACGGCTGCGCCGAACGGATCAGCGAGCTGTTCGTTCGTACTTACGGTCAGGTCGCGCCATGACTCCAGCACTCCGGGAGCGCCGGGACCGCCTTGCCCAATGAGCTCCTTGACTCCCTGCTCGGTCGCAAACCACCGGTCAGCGAAGCCCTCACCGAAGCCTGGCGGTGGCATCGCTTCCGGCTTGGGCGGGACGTAGCGCGGAAGCGGTCGTTGCGCTGCAGCAACCATCGCGTCGAGGCGTGCCTCGATTTGATCAGCCGGCACTCCAGCACGTTGCATTTCCTGCCTCGCGAGCGCCTTGAACTGCTCCACTTTCACGGGATCCAACGGAGGCGGCACGGGAGGCGCGATCGGTTGGTCGGTGGGTTGTCCGGCTAGTTGGGCCAGCGCTTCGCCGAGATCATGTGGTGCAGGCTCTGATTGGCCGGGTGTGGATGGTTGCTCGGGACTTCCAGCCTTTGGAAGTAGTAAGTCCTCAAGTGACGTGGCCGGCTGCGCTGGCGCCGGGACGCCGGTGGCTGTGCCGATAGCTCTTGCGAGTTCAGCGTCAACCTGTTCGCCGTCGGCGAGTACGTCGGCGATTCGAGCTTGTAGGTCCGCAACTTTTGCGGCGACCTGAGCAGCGGTCTCGTCGTCGAGGTAGGAGACGTCGGGCGGGATCACCTGGTTGGTGGTCTCGTCGACAAGAACAGCAGGAGATGCCGCCGCGTCGTTCAAGATGCCGCTGATCGTTGTGGCGATTGCCTCAGCTTGCTGGTGTGCGCTGTCCATGCCCGTTGCGGCGGTGGAGAGATTGTCAGCTGTGTCGCCATGGTCGGTTGCGCTGGCCGCCATTGCGGCTCGGGCCGCGTTGCCGCCGTCACCTTGCCACGTAGACGCGCTGGCCAGCGACCGGTAGAGGTCCGCCGAGGCGGTGTGGTTGGCTGCCGCGTCGCGGGTCGATCCCGCCAGATCGGCTATTTCGGGAACCCACTCCCTGAGCTCCCTGAGTGTCATCGACACGCAGTCACCTCAGAGCGCAGAACCTGCGTTGTCGATGTCTGCAGACTCCTGGTCGTCCGTCGCCGCGTACTTCGCGGCAGCGGCCCGATGCTTTTCGGAGAGTGAGGTGAACTGTCGGTCGTAGCGGATGCCGTCGCTTTCCCAAGCAGCCAGCATTCCAGGCAAAGCGGCCGCAGACGTGCCAGCGCCCAGTGCGGCGTGACTCGCCCGTGCATGCGCCGACTGATGTGCCGCCCTGAAGCCGGCGGCCTGGCCGTCGAGCTGACCGGCGGCGAGCACCAACTCAGTCGGATCAACCTTCAGCGGCTCACCTTGCTCAGGCACCCAACGACCTCCCCGTTAAACGTCTGCCTGTCAGATTACCGTCGCGCGTGATCAACCAAATGCACTAAATCCGGAGCACGGGATTGGCAACGCACAGGTCAACCGCCCCCCGAACGAAATGTGGTTGTCGGTGCTGGACGGCAGAATGTGAGCCCATGGCGGGGATTATTGAGTTTCGGAACGACGATGGTGGCTACTTGGCGTGGGTAGCTGAGCACCCCGACGGATTTGTCATCAACATTCCGCGCAAATACAACGCGACCTACGCGCGCACGCATCACGCGGACTGCCGCACTATTTCCGGTCGGCCAACGCGGGGCGGAACATGGACCGGACCGTACGTGAAGGTGTGCTCGGAACGTTTCGCCGAACTCCAGCAATGGGCAATCGGCGCGGTGGGGCAAGCGGTCGCTGCGTGTGGGATTTGCAGCCCGGCTGGGGACACCTCACAGGCCGACCCCACACAGCACCTCGCCAGCTTGGGTGCGGACCGGGACGGTCCGGTCCAATTCGGTCTCGATATCAGGCAGGAGCGGTGACAGCGTCGGCGCCCGAGCGGCGTTCCGTTGCTAACGGCCCATCTAGTGGCCGCTCAGTCGTCGAGGCATGGGCTGATGACTACATCCGCTTTGACCGATTGCCGGAATGGCAAGTTCGCGTTCGAAACGAGATCCGGAGTCGGTGCAACCGGCTGACGCCGTCTGGTGATCAGGTACTGGAAGCCAGTTTTTTCGGTCCCAAGCTTCCGAACGCAGATGTCGAGAACATCGTGCTCTACAACATCGGCTCGTTCAGAACTGCGGGACGCAATGGAATCCGCTTTGAGCACGGCTCCGCGGTGCCTCCGGCCCCGGATGGGGCCGACTATCCGTTCTGCTATCGGTACTCGCTGGCTTCTCGGTCGAGCTCCTTTGCTCACTGGCAGCGCGGCCGGACCCTCGCATCGTTCGACTGGGCCGACTTGGGCGCCTTCAGTGGCGAGAAGAAACTTGCCCAAGTTTGGCTCGCGCTCTCCCGCGCAGAGGCAGAGGTTGCGACGGTGCCGCGCCTACCGGATACGACGTTCGCGGTCAGAGTCCAAGTTCGCCCGCCGCAGGGAACTCGGCCTGTGTGGGGTGGATTGGTGAAAGGGATCTTCGACGGGGTGATCACTGCGTTTCAGTCTCATTCCGACACAACGGGCTTGGCTGACGTCGCTAAGCGAATCTCCACGATCATTCCGGTCGATACGACCGCGATCGAGCAGTACTTGCTGGATCAGCGCCGCGGGGTTCTCGGCAACGTGCCGCGGCTCGCATCCGCCTACCGTGACGGTGTCAAGTGGGACCCCTCAGATCACTTTTGTGTAGCAGGCGAGTTAATCGCCGCGCCACCATTTGGCCGAAACTGGGCCATCAAAGGTGAGGTGATCGAGGTGAGGCGCCCGGAAGCCATTGTGGGGAAATGACTTCCGCGCATGCCAGTTAGCGCTCGTCACCGATGGAACAGGCAGTTGCACACGGATAAACCGACAATGCGGCAACCAACGTGGTCCGGATTGTCTGCGCAACACGGATGGGTACTCCTCGACACTGCGCCTCGCCGGCACCACGACTGAGCACCGGGTGGTATTCGACGATTGGTTGCCGATTCAGGGCGGCGGCGGGGTGAGCGCCGCCGCCAGCATCCTGGCGGTCAGCGCGACCATGGCGTCGCGATCCGAGCCGGGTGGGCGCTGCAGCGCGATGCGTAGGCAGGCACTCGAGGTCACGCCCATCGTGACGAACACCAGGTCCTGGAGTTGGTCGGCGTCGAGGTCCGGTCGGGCGCGACCGGGGATGGCGCTGCCCAGCGGCAGCAGGCTTCGTTCGATCTCGTCCATCGCGGTGTGGTTGAGGTAGGCGGGGATGTCGAAAGATGAGGAGTTCAGCGCCGCGTGCAGGATCGCGGCATGCTTCTCGTAGGCCGTGGTGAGGGTGTCGACGACGATGTGGGCGGCGTCGGGGACATCCCGGTCCATGGCGGCGCTGACCCCGCGGACCAGTTCGAAGGAGATGTCGCGGGTGGCCTCGTCGACGAGCTCGGCGAGGATGCCGGCGCGGTCCGGAAAGTAGCGGTACACAGTGCCGATGCTGACGTGCGCGGTGTCGGCGATGGCCTGGGTGGTGAGCGCCTGGATGCCGCGTTTGGTGATCAGCTGCAGCGCGGCATCGAGCAGTCGGCGGCGCATCTCGCGGGCCCGCTGCTGTTGAGGGCGGGACCGGGCTTTGGTGGCCATTGGCGTCTCGTTCAAAGGTGAGTAGTAACTGAGGAATTCTCATGTTTGCATGGAGGCATGAGTATTGCCAGTGAAACCGCCGTTCCGCAGGCCGATATCGCCGTGCAGCGCTACGGGAAGGCCGGCCAGGACTGGGTGGGCGGCGTTTACGTCGCCGACCCGTTGGCCGACGCGGTCGTGGCGGCCTTCGCCGCGCTGCCCAAGGGCGCGGGCATGGCGATGTTCCGCACCGCGCTGGCCGACGGCATCGACGCGGTGCCCGACGCGCCGACCACGTTGCGGGAGCTGTTCGCCGAGGTCGACGCGGAGCCGGAATGGCTGGACCATGCGGCGTTGGATCGCGCTGCTGGGCACCTGGTGCGGCACATGGCGTCCTACGGGATCGTGCTGGGCGCAGCGTCGTTGACCAAGGGGGCGATGAATCAGGTCGCGGGCATGCCGCTGGTGATCACCAACCGCTACACCAGCCAGGCAGCGGTGCGTTCGCTGGAGGTCGGGTCGTGGATGGAGACGATCCTGACCCCCGGCGGGCTGCGACGCTCCGGCGCCGGCTTCGCCACGACGCTGCGGGTACGGCTGATCCACGCGTTCGTGCGGAAATCACTGTGGGACAGCGGATCGTGGGACGCGCAGGCCTGGGGTGCGCCGATCCCGCAGAGCTTCATGGCGTTCACCATCGTCGAGTTCGGGAACATCGCGCTGACCGCCATGCGGCAGCTCGGCGTGCGGTACACCGCCGGCGAGCTGGACGACATCTTCCACTTCTGGCGCTACGTCGGATTCCTGAATGGGGTTGGCCCTGAGCTCAATCCGACGTGTGAGGCCGATCATGTGCGGATCGAGGAGCTGTACGCGCTCACCGGGAGCAACCCGGATGACGGTGACCGGGACTTCGTGCGTGCGCTGACCCATGACTATCTGGCCGTCGAGATCGCGGATCTGTTGCCGGTGGGTGGGCACGACGTGGGTGTCGCCGTGGTCAACGGGCTGACGCGCGCGTTTCTCGGTGATGAGGCGGCGTCGAAGTTGGGGGTGCCGGACACGGTGCTGAAGCATCTGCCCGCCGTGATCGGCCCGGTGGTCGGGGGAGTGAACCGGGTGTTCGGCGCGGTGCCCGGGGTGTCGCAGTGGCGGACCCGGCGGGCGCTGGCCGGCTACCCACTGGTGATGGCGCAGCAGCGTAAGCGGTACGGGATGGCGCATGACCTGGTGGATGCGGCCCCGGATCATGGCGGGCACCCGGCGGGATCCTGAGCGCGTTCTCAGCGTGTCCGGGGCGGGTGTTCGTGCTGGTTGTTGGGTCCTTGCGCGGCGATGGCGCACCCGTGCGCACCGCCATTTCGCCAGGACGGCGGGCCACGATTACTCGCCGTTAAGCCAGAGGCTCTAGGCTCGGTCTGACGCTCGCGGTGGATTGCGCCGCTCTTCATCCCGCACCCACCCGAGGACACCTTGATGGCGATCGCCGATGTTCCCAGCTACCTGCATCTCAGTAGCGCGGACGTCGAAGAGATCGCCTACGAACTCGACGCGATCCGCCAAGACGTCGAGGACTCGCTCGGCGCGAAGGACGCGGCCTACATCCGGCGGGTCATTCATGTCCAGCGGGCGCTCGATGTGGCGTCGCGGCTGGTGATCGCCGGCAGCAAGTCGAAGAAGGGCTGGCTGGTCGGGACCCTTGCGCTGGCGTACGCGAAGTCCCTCGAGAACATGGAACTCGGCCACAACATCTCCCACGGCCAGTGGGACTGGATGAACGACCCCGAGATCCACTCCAATACCTGGGAGTGGGACATGGTCGGGCATTCCGCGCAGTGGCGGTATTCGCACAACTACCGGCATCACGTTTACAGCAATGTGCTGGGCATGGATGAGGACATCGGCTACCGGCTGCTGCGGGTGACGGAGGACCAGCCGTGGCGCTGGTGGTACCTGGCGACCCCGCTGCGAAACCTGGTGTTGGCGGCGATGTTCGAATGGGGCATCGCCCTGCACGGGCTGCACTCGGAGAAGTTGCGGGGTGAGCCGGCGGTGTTGGCGGAGGAGAGGCGGAAGTTCGTCGGCAAGGCCGCCCGTCAGTTGGCCAAGGACTACGTGTTCCTGCCCGCGCTGAGCCTGCGGCGGTGGCGTCGGACGCTGGCCGCGAACTTGACGGCGAACACACTCCGGAACCTGTGGGTGTACGTGAACATCATCTGCGGGCACATCCCCGACGGCGCCGAGACGTTCGACCCGGCGGTGGTCAAGGACGAGACCAAGGGCGAGTGGTATCTGCGGCAGATGCTCGGGACGGCCAACTTCGAGGTGAGCCCTGTGGTGGCGCTCTCGGGTGGACACCTGTGCTACCAGATCGAGCATCATCTGTTTCCGGATCTGCCGAGCAACCGGCTCCCTGAGGTCAGTGTTCGGGTGCGGCAGCTGTGCGAGAAGTACGACCTGCCGTACAACACGGCATCGCTTCCGCGCCAGTTGTTTCGGACGCAGCGGATCATCCATGGGTTGGGGATTCCGGATGGGCTTCTACCCGAGCGTCGAGGCTAGTCTTCGTCACCGATTCAGCGGATTACAGTGATGTGCGAGCCCCAGTCGATTTCGTGCATGTGAGGTATCCGGGGGATTGAATCCACGATGAAGTGGTACAGCGCGCACCGACGCGTTTCATGGATTGCTGCGGCGGCACTTGCGGTCGCGGCGGCCGTCACGGTGTGGCTGTTCACGCTGCCGTCTAATACTGATGGACTGTCGCTGGGTGACTACGGTCCCGACAAGCAACAAGAGTGGGCAGATCGGCTCGTGGCAGGTCTCAACACCCATGACGTACAACAGGTTCCGGTTCTTCGTTGAAAGGCGGACTTTCGGCCGAGCAGCGTGACTCCATCGACGCGGCCATGCCGGCGACGGATTGCAGCTACAAACTGGCATCCGTGAAGGATCGTGGGAAGCAACGAGGACAACAGGTTCCGGGGTTGTCCTCGGCTGCTTCGACCTACCGCTTCGACGCTACGGTTGAGGAGCGGTGCCCGGGGCATGCAGCGCGCACCCGCGAACTCAGAGTCGTGGCGATCGCCGAGATGGGCTATTGGGAACCGTTCTACTTCGCGTCCAGCGGTTAGGCTGGACCGATCAGCCGCGAACGCCGCCCGTGACGCGGCCAGCCCGGGCGGCAAGGCCTCCGACTCTCCTACAGCGAGACATCCGCGTCGGAATCGAATCGTGGAGCCATCAGCCGGTACTCGTGCGAGTGCCACCCCTCAACCGCCAGTCACTGCCGGCAAGATCTCTACTGCTGGATAGAGCATTCGTCTACGAGTGGCGATTCTTCCGGCACGCCGATGTGCTGCAGATGGGCCCGGCGGTCGTCATCGGACGACCATAGTTCCGGCGCCCGACCCTCCCGGTGCGGCAATCTGAGCATGTTGCGCACAACTACGCCACGGCGCGCGATGATGGATGCATGAACAGGGTGGTGGTGCATCGCAGCGTGCGGATCGTCGCCGCAGTGCTCGGTGTCATCGTGGCGCTGCTCATGGGTGGTCCGGTCACTGGGTCGGCGCACGCGGCCGTGGCGTCTCCGGCCGGGGATGCGATCTCCATCGGCGACCCGACTGCGCCCGCCCAGATCGATCTCTACCTGGATCCGCTATGTCCTTTCAGCGGGGAGTTCATCCGTAGTCAGGGTGACGAGGTCGGCAAGCGCGTCGAGGCGGGCAGCCTGCAGGTCAATTTGCGATTCGTGAACTTCCTCGAAAAGTACTCGGCGACGGGCACTTACGACGTCCGGGCGATCTATGCCTCATTCGTTGTGGCCGGTCAGTCGCAGTCCAGCGACGTCACCTGGCGCTTCGTACAGCAGATCTTCTCCGCCGAGCACCAGCCCACAGAAGGTGGCGCCACCGACCTCAGTGACGACCAACTGGCCGCGCTGGCCGGCAGCGTCGGCGCACCACAGGCCGCCCAGGACCTCATCCGATTCGGCTTACCTATCGGTCATGACCCGCAGGCCATCGCAGAGAACAACCTGGCGCTGTTGCATCAGTTCCCCGAGCCGGGAGTTCCGCTGGTGGTGATCACCGGCCGGCCGGTCGACACCGATGCCGACTGGTTGGCACAGCTGCCGGGCTGAGCTTGTAGGCGGTGCTCGGACGGGGTTGCCCGGCCCACGTTTGCCGCTAGTGACTGCAGGGGTTTGAGGGCCGTTCTTGTGTCATAGGACTGACCAACAGTTGGGGACGGCGGTACCCAACGTCCGACCCGCTCCTGACATCGAACCCCACGCTTGGAGCGCTGCCTCCCCGGAGGCGGCTGGAAGGAGCAACTGGGCCGCATAAGGCGTCCGACTCACCGCCTGCGCGGGCCGAACCTCCCCTCGAGGGGGAATGTGCCCGAAGCGCATGCCCACGGATGTCGGTACACGGTATGCGAATCGAGATGTGGTTCTGTGGATTGGTTACGAGCGCTGATCCGCTCGGCGCCCTGGGTGCACCGGGTGCGGCGCGCCGATCGCTACATTCGCAGTAAAATTTTTACCGTGAATGTAGTATCGGCGCATGTTGCTTGAGCGCGATCGCGTTGACCCTTTCGCTCAGATGTTGGTCGAGTCCTATCTCAGCGCCGCCGGTGAGTCGCGCACCTTCACCGCGAACTATGGCACGCCGCCCACGCGGATGCAGAAGACGCACACCATGCGCTCGATTGCGCAGGCCATGATCACGCAGTCGGACCGATTTGTCCTGCACCCGGAGTTCGCGGAGATGGGTCGTGTGCAGGTCACCGATATCGAGTTGGACAGCAGCTACCTCATCCGTAGCAGGGCTGCGATCGACATCGAAGCGGCGATGGGACAGCCTGAACAACTGGTGATCCCGTACCCCGACGATTTCAAGAAGCAAGTAAGTGCGGGACTTCCGTACCTGCTGGCCTACGGGTTTCAACCTCGGGGCATGCGACTTTGGTCGTGTACCACCAAACAGGCGGTCAACCGGAAGCGACTTCTACCGACTGGCGAGCTTGAGCTTGTGGGCTTCTGGCCGTACGAAAGTTCTGGACCAAGCGGGCCTGATAACGGAAACAGCGCGTTCGATCAGGGTGCCCCGGATCCCTTTGACGATCTGGGAGATGACGTGGATTTCGGCGAGGCTGAGGGTCCGTGAACAGGCTACGAGCTTTCCGCGATATCGAGGGCATCAACCAGGGTGACCTTGCCGAGATGCTCGGCATCTCGACTCCCATGATCTCGGCCGTCGAGAGCGGCAGGCGTGGATTCAACGGTGACCTCACCGCACTGGGTTACGGCAACGACCGGCTTACGCTTCCTGACATGTCCGAGCCGATCCACAGGGCGCGAGCTTCAACATCCGCTGCTGCGAAGAAGAAAGCCAAAGAGCTGCTTCGGCTATCGGGCGAAGTGTTCGGGGAACTGATCAGCGCAACCCCGAAGGCTCCCGACATCCTCTTGCGTAGACGAGCGCCGGTAGCCAACCGTGACGATATCGAAGACGCTGCGGGCGAGATGCGGGCAATCTTGGCTCAGTCAGAATCAGGACCGATCCAAAACCTGACCTCGCTTGTGGAACGAGCCGGTGTGTGCCTTGTGCCGATGCCGAACCTGCCTGGCCTCGACGGGCTGTCGGCATGGGTAGCCAGCGTGCCGGTCATCGGGCTGGACCCCAACGTTCCGGGTGACCGCTTTCGGTACAGTCTCGGCCACGAGTGTGGCCACTTGATGTTCCACGACCGGCGGCACGACTCTGTCGAGAACGAAGCCAACCTGTTTGCGGGATCGCTGCTGATACCGCCGGACGACTTCGATGCTGCGATGCCAGACAAGCCCAAACTGTCAGATTTCATCGCACTGAAGCGTTCCTGGGGTGTGTCGGCTGCTGCGATCATCTACCGCGCCCACGAACGAGACTTCATCGACGACGCCCGCTACCGCGCGCTGCAGATCCAAATGTCGAGATGGCGCCGAAACGAACCAGGCGGGTTCGCGCCCGCCACGGGAACACTGTTCGCGCGCCTGGTCGAATTGCACGGCGGGGTCAAAAACGTTGCCAAACAACTCGGTGTGAATCCGAAGCACCTGGGGGACGTCCTGAACTGGAGTCACCTGCGGTTGGCGTGACCCAGGTGGGTGCGCGGGTGCTTGTCGGCGGGCTTCTTGATTGATGACCGGGCTGATGACACGTTCCCGTGACCGGCAATAGGATCTGTGATGCGTACCGGCGCAGAGAGCCGGTCGCGGGCAGCTTGCGGCGTGCCCTTTCGGGAGACAGCTGTAGCAATGTCTACTGTGAGCGGCGTGACCGCTACGCCTGACAATGTCTTCGATCGAGCTAGCGCAGAACGCAAGCTCAGAGACTTCTCCCGTCATTGGCGCGGACAGATCGATGACTGGCGAAAGACCGGCGCTGGCCACACCGAGAAGTCGTTCGCCCAGCAGTTCTGGTCGGATCTGCTGAAGTGCTTCGGCGTGATCCCTGAGCGAATCAGCTTGTTCGAGCGCGACGCTCGCCGTGCCACGACGGGAAATACCGGATTCATCGATCTGTTCTGGTCCAGCGTCGTGATCGGAGAAGCGAAGAGCCTCGGCGGTGACCTCGACGGCGCCTACGAGCAAGTCCATGACTACCTCGCCGGCGGATCAATCGGCCAGCATGAGTGGCCGCGGTTCGTCATGGTCGCCGACTTCGAGAACTTCCGCCTGACGAGGCTCGGCGAAGAAACCCAGACCTGGCGCTTTACGATCGACGAGGTCATCGACCACCTCGACCTGCTCAAGTTCCTTGCCGGACAGGAGGAGGTCACGAAACGAGAAGAAGTCGAGGCATCCGTCCAGGCATCGAAACTAATGGCCGGGATGTACACGGCAATGCTCGGAGCCGACGCGGATTCTGGTGTAGGCGACGAGGCCGCCCGCAACCCAGAAGACGAAGACGCCGCAGTCCAGCGGTCATCGATGTGGATGACGCGACTGCTGTTTCTGTTATTCGGCGACGATGCCGGCCTCTGGGAAGCCGACCTGTTCTACCGGTGGGTACTGGAGGAGACCCGTCCAGACAATCTCGGGTCGCAGATGGCCGCGCTGTTCCATGTATTGAACACCCCAGATGGCCGGCGGCGGGGTGCCCTGAACGGATTGATTGCACGGTTCCCACACGTAAACGRATCGCTATTTAACGATGCGCTCGCGCCAGAGTTCTTCGATGGATCGTTTCGCGACGCGCTAATCGCTGCGTGCCGTTTTCGTTGGAACCGGATCTCCCCGGCTGTCTTCGGAGCCATGTTTCAGCTCGTGAAGTCGAAAGAAGCCCGGCGGGCGGGTGGCGAGCACTACACGACCGAAGAGAACATCCTCAAGGTGATCGAGCCGCTGTTTCTCGACCAGCTTCGCGATGAAGCGCAGCGACTCATCAGGAACAAATCCACCTCCGAAGCTGACTTGCTGAAGTTCCAAGCGCGGCTGGCGCAGATGATATTCCTTGACCCCGCGTGCGGCTGTGGCAACTTCCTCGTGGTCGCGTATCGGGAGTTGCGCGCAATCGAGACGGCTATCATCGTCGCACTTCGCAGCAAACAGAAGCAGGCCACGGCGTCATTCGACATCTCACTTGACCAGAAGCTGACGATCGACCAGTTCCACGGATTCGAGATCAACTGGTGGCCCGCGAAAATCGCAGAGACCGCTATGTTCCTCGTCGACCACCAGGCGAACAAGGAGCTTGCCGATGCCATAGGTGACGCCCCGAAGCGCCTGCCGATCGAGATCACCGCACACATCCACCACGGAAACGCGCTGCGGATGGATTGGAACAGTGAGATCCCGGTGTCCCCGCTCATCTACGTCTTTGGAAACCCGCCGTTCGCGGGGCAGAAGGAGAAATCGGACGAGCAGGTAGAAGACATGCGGCTCACGTGGGGTGACCGTTACGACGGGTACCTCGACTACGTGACGGGATGGCATGCGAAGTCCATCGCATTCTTGAAAGAGCGCGCCGGCGAGTTCGCCTATGTCGCCACAAATAGCATTGCGCAAGGACAGCCTGTTGCCACGTTCTTTGGTCTCATCATCGACAGTGGGTGGCGAATCAAGTTTGCGCACAGAACCTTCGAATGGACTTCTGAGGCAGCTGGCGAGGCGCAGGTCCACTGCGTAGTTATCGGCTTCACCCGCGACCGCGGCGTGAAACAGCGAATGTGGGACTACGCCACTGTCACATCCCCGCCGCACGAGGTACCCATCACCGTGGGCGTGAACCCTTACCTGGTCGACGGCCCCAACGTGCTGGTGGGGAAGCGCATGACGCTGCTGTCACCGGTGCTGCCGCCGATCCTCTCGGGATCGAAAGCCGTTGATTGGGAGCGTTACACGATCACCGAATCGGACGAATACGAAGCGCTAGTAAAGGATCTCGTGGCCGCCAAGTATCTGCGTCCGTACGTCGGCGGCAAAGAACTGATCAACAACGTCGGCCGGTGGTGCCTGTGGATGGTCGACCTCGATCCGCAGGACCCGGACAAGAGCCCGGAGCTGAAACGCCGCATTGGCGAAGTGAAGAAGCTGCGCTCAGAATCCAACCGCGCCGCGACTCTTCGCGCCGCCGCGTGGCCACACGTCTTTGGCGAAAACCGCCAGCCTGAAGGCGACTACCTTGGTATCCCGCAGACCTTCACACGCGATCGCCGCTACGCCACGGTGGCGCGCCTCGACGAAAACACCATCGCCTCGATCAAGCTGTTCACGGCGGATGATCCGGATGGCTACCTCTTTGCGATGATCTCCTCATCGATGTTCCTGACCTGGCAGCTTGCTGTCGGCGGGCGAAACAAATCGGACCCATCATTCTCGAACACCATCGTGTGGAACAACTTCCCGCTGCCCGCAATGCCAGGCGCAACCCGAAAGCGGATCATCGGCGCGGGCGAAGGGATTCTGGCAGCCCGTGCGCTGCAGCCTCACCGATCGCTGGCCGACCAATACAAACCGCTGGCTATGAAACCTGAACTGACGAAGGCACACGACGCGCTCGATCGAATCGTCGATGTGGCCTTTGGCGCCCCGCGGAAGCTAACCACTGCCGCGCAGCGGCTCGACGTACTCTTCGCACGATTTCTGGAGATGACGCGCGCCGAGGTCTGACCTCCGTGCCGAACAGATCGTATCCCCATTCGGGGAGCACGAATCCGCTGGCGATATCCCGATCCGCGGTCTGCGTCGGTGGCGGCTACCTGGTGCACGGCAACCTGTGGTCCCAACCTCGGAGCGGGGGGCTCGGCGTATCGGGCAGTGCGCGATGATCCTCGGCGGCGTCGATTGTCGGCGGATCGGCCTCCCGGGGCCAGCCTCATAACTGAGCGACGCAGCGTTAGACGGCACCTACGTGGAGCTAGACCCAAACGTCGGTGCCCCCAATCCGACGCTGAGCAAGGTGACGGTGACACTCGGACCCGACAGCCTCGGACGACGCAGCGCCGGTGCACGGGCGCGTGATAGTGCCCGTGCACGGCCACACGTCACGCTCATCACGATCTGTCCACGGCCGCTTCGGACGTATCGGATCGCTCAATGTTGTTTGCCGTGCCGTTGCTGAGCACTGCGTGCAGGTGGTCCAGTGCACGCGCGGCCCGGGTGAGACGCAGCGCAACTGCTTCCATCGACGGAACAAGACTGAAGTCACGGTCCAAAGTTGCCATCAGTTGGATGGCGTGCAGGTGCGGGTCGAGTCGTTGATGCCGCCCAGATACAGGTCTGCAACGGACGTCGCATTCAACATCTGCTGATAGCTACCGCCACCGACCAATTGCCCTTTATCCGTTGTCAGTACGGAATTGCTGGTCACGCGGAGGTAGTGGCCGAATAGCGGAACCAGCTGGGTCGTCATCACGCTCACGACGAGGTCGTTGTCGGCAACGTCATGGCGCCCGACAGTAGGCGCGGCGGTCACGATGACGTCCGTACCGATCGCTCCCATGCACTCGCCAACGCAGCTGCGCGGTGGCGATCAGTCAGCGTGATTCCCGCATCGTCCGGGTAGTTGGCGCGGGCTGCTTCGTCAAGCATCGCGTAGCCACCGAAGTGGCCTTGGGTGCCGAGCGTCGGCCTGCCGTCTTCGTACCCGCCTACCCCGACAGTCGAAGAATCCATAAACCTCGGCGCATCGGCGACAGTAGTGAACGTGAACTGATACCACCGGGGACAGTCCAGGGCCTGCATCCAAGGGGCGGGGCTCGGGTGCATCGTTCTGGACGAACAGCAGGGGGTTCGACTTCCGCGTCCCGCGCGAGGACGCGCATCACTTCCTGTGTTGGGCCGCCGAGCGTCTCTATGTCGACGGCAGGAGGGAGCTTGCGCGTGTTGGGGCGGAGTGGGAAAAGTGATCCCCCGGCTCGCCGGGTGCTGGACTGGTCCGAAGGCGGTCGCACTTACCGCATAAATCGGAAGCGTGGCGCATATCGGCGACATGAAGGTCACGGGTTTGTTGATAGCACGTACATGTGCTGTCGAAGCCGCAGTTCATCGGATGTGGACTGGCTTCGGTTGAGCACAGGAGGAATCGGGATCACGGGTCCGATTCAGTGGTGGCGGCGATGGTCGAGGCGAACAACTCGACAAGTTCACGGCCGGCGTAGTGGACTTCCGACACGTCACGCTCCCGGACCCGGCCGTTGAGGTAGTCGGTGAACGCATACCGGAATTCGTCCAGCTTCTGCACACACTCCTGTAGCCCTAGTACGGCGAGAATACTGCTGTGCACAAGCAACTCTGTCTCGGCGGCGTTGATCTTCTGATCGATAGCTTTGGTCGCTTCCGCAGAGTGGTCGTAGTTAAGGAGACCTGTCCGGTCAGTCGCGCTCTGCCGGATCCAGTAGATGTCGTTCGCGAGTTCCCGGAGTTCATGCACGATCCGCGCTACGTTCACGAGCGCATCGCGTCGTTCGCTTCGGACTTCGCGTTCAATCTGTGATTGTCGCCCGCGGCGAGCCTCAGCCGACTGCGCTTCGCGACTACGTACAGCTTCGGCGGCCTGCGCGTCACGACTGCGGGCAGCTTCGGCCGCGTTGGCAGCTATCTGTTTGTCGAGATTGCCGGCGTTGGCGCGGATCTGCTTATTGATGTTCCACCATGCGATGCCTGCGGCAAGCAACGCGATGACCGCGGTGATGAGCGGCGATAGGTCCCGCAGCGCGTGAATGAAGGGCGAGTACATCCACGAGCTGGCGGCGTCAGGCACGCCTCCAGTGTGACATCGCCGCTGGTAGTCGCTCTTCCTTTTCGCTCTAGGATCGAAGATCAGTGGCAGAGAATGGTTCCTCGGGTTGATAGCCATCGCGCGCTGTCGGTCCTTTGGGACTGCGCCAGTTTGGTTGACTCCTGAATTGTGAGGACTCGTCCTTGCTGGAAGGATCAATCTCGTGTCACGAGGTGGATTTGCTGGTCGCGTTCGAGGGCACCGGCATTGTCTGCGTCGAGGTCAATGCAGGGACGTCTGGCACGACGGCTAGAGCTGGCGGCAGATCTGACGGGGCGGGAATGCGAGATCGAACCAGCGCGGCGGGCCGGTGAGGCGTGTTATGCGCTGCGTAGTTTCGTGGAGAGCGACCCGCGGGGGCCCTTCGGGTATACGAGGGGGAATTCGCGTATGGGTTTAGCCTGTTGCACGAAATTCGTCAAAGCGTTCGGCAAGTCGTTCTCTTGACGGGCGATCTGTTCGCCGCGGTGGCAGAACGAGGCTGCGCCCGTTCATCTCTTGCAATCCGTGCCGAAGCATCGGGCCATCGACCTCCATCATGAGGTCTCTGTTAATGCTGACGACATAGTCGGGCGACACTCCGAGAAGATTCGCATCGTAGGCGGCGTGATGAATCTTGCAAAGGCTCAAGCCGTTTTCGACAATTGGAAGTCCGTGGGGTTTGCTGTCAGCGATGATGTGCGCCGCATCTAGCAGCTCTCCGTGTTTGAGAGAACAGACGGCGCAGCGCTGCTCGTACGCCACGAGTATCCGGCCACGAAATTCAGGTTGGTGGAGTCGCAGTTTGACCATCCGCTCCGCGTACTCGCGCTCGCCAGGTTTTAAGTGCAATGGGTCTGATACGAACCGCAGGCTCTCGTCGAGAGCAAGGATGAACTGACGGTTGTCAATGTCATCAGCAACGACATAGACAGGGAAGATTGGGACAAACAAGGCGGTCTTTATCTTGCGCAGCAGGATGATTGGTAGATCGAGCTCGTGGGCGCGGCGTAGCTTGCGGTTGCTCCCGTTGGTGCTACCGACTCGGTAGTCATACGCGAGCAGGGAATCACCAATGTCGGCGTCCGTATATGGGCCGTCAGGGCTCGACACCACGGACAGCGTGGCGCTTAGATCGGTGGGGTTCCAAATACCCCCGCTCTGATCGATGACACGACGCACCTCGCCCGTGTCTATTCGCAGCGCTTCCAGATCAGCTCGGGTAGCCGCGCCTTGTTCGGTCCGAATTTGTTCCAACCTATCGAAGATCATTCTTCGCAGCTGCAACTCGACCTGACTGTCCATGGAGAAAGTTTGCCATCAAACCGTAGTCAAGAGCTGAAAGCGGAGTGCCGGTTGTGTTGGTTGGCTATGGACGCCATCTAAGAACGCAGAGCCGCCGTTAGCGCTGGACTCGTTGTCCTCGCGGCGAGGCTTATCCGCAATCCAAACAGGCGGGTCGGGTTGCCCCTACAACGCCGCAACTGCTGTAGACAACGCCATCGAGCGGTCGAACTGATCGCACAGTGCGCCGTCGAGGCCCAACTCATCGACATGTCGTTGCGCACCGACCGCGAGGATGCCCGCGTCGCCGAGCAGCGGGCCGAGCTGCACGGCAAGCTCAGCGGCATGCTCTACGGCATCCAGGCCACACCGGACTCCACGCGTACGGGCTCGGCAGTGGACGCGGTCATGGCGCGGGTTCAGGCCTACCCGGAGATCGAGTACCAGATCGAACACGCGCGCGGCGCCGGCGCCTGACGAAGCAATACTTGGTGCCGCGACTCCAGTTCGTGGCGTCGTGCGGTGTTTCATGTCGAAAGCCAAGCGCCCTCGCGGCGGCGCGCCGGCCGAACCCGACCTGATGGGTGCGGTGCGCGCGGCGATGACCGACCCCGACCCGCTGCATCTGCTCAGCCATGTCGGTACGCTGCTGACCGCGCTGGATCCCGGCGGCAAGGGGAACCCGTCCGCGCGCCGCCAGCGACGCAATGAGCCGCGAAGAGCTGGCGGCGATGTTCATCGACATCGCGGCACTCGAGACCTCGGCACAACTGGCCGTCATCGCCGCCCTCGCCGACGACGAGATCCTCCGGGCACGTATCCGACGCGAACTGGCCGCCCGGGATCACACCACACCGGACTGGCTGAGTCGGCTGGACCAGACGTCGGCGTACCGCCCTGTCCGCATGACGCATATCCTTGGTGACGGCGACAACACAACATCATGGTCGGCGCGCGGGTGGCGGGCGGCTACAAGGCCACCTGTGTTTCTACGTCGACAACATGGGGAAACTGGTCAAGGACGACTTTGTGATTCGCGAATCCATCGAGTACATCGTCGGCCGATACCAGAGCCTCGACGATGACCCGGACACGACGTGGGAGGAATTGAGCCTCGCCGATGCCCGCGCGTCGATCGAACCCGCGATCGACTTGGCGGCTCGCACCTTCCCGCCGCTGGGAATCTATTCCTGGCCGGGTTGTCGCCCCTTGGTCGAGTGGATCACCCGCATACTGCCGGCCGACGGAGCCGGCTATTAACGCCCACTATGGAACACCGACAAGCTTGATCTGCTCGCCGACGGGTTTTTCGGCTCTCTGTCGGGACGTGCTTTCGACGACGCAGATCATCGCGGCTTGCTTGACTCAATATTGTGGTGTGCCAACGACTATGGACCAGGTGACCCGTTGCGCTGGAGCGACGTGCGCATCGAAATGCTGTTGGCAGACTGGCTGCCCCGCAAGGTGATAGCTGCAACCGAGGGCCTGGCCCTGGCCCTGGCGCCCGCGCTGCTGCGGGCCTTCGTGCGTTTCGTGCGCGACGAATCGGCTGTGCGGGCGGACCTCACAGCCAGACTTTGAACGCCATCGATGCCTGGACCCCCGAGTATCTGCGGGCGATCGGTGCACCCCGGCAGTCGTTCGGTGCCCTCGGATTCGATCCGCGCGGGCTCGACGAGTCGATCGAACCAAACTGGTTCGAGGAGCTGGAATTGGACGGCCTCGCAAAGGGAGTCGGCGGTCATGAGCAGTTGGACGCACTCGACACCGCACCGTTGCCCGACGAGCCGTTCGACTGGTCGCGCATCCCTGATGACATCGACACCCGCGCCGCCGAGGTGCTCGAGTTGACCGACCGGTGCTGCGATGCGCTGCTCGACGTCGAGTACCGCACGGTGTGCCGACGGGTATTGGCTCGCGTGGCGTCCTGCGCCCCGCAGGTGTTCCGGCGCAAAGGTCGCGTGGAAACCGCGGCAGCGGCCGTGGTGTGGATCGCCGGCAAGGCGAACGGAATGTTCGACTACGGAAGCCGACTGCGAACATCGGACATCGTGCGGCACTTCGATATCAAGAGCAGCCCGTCCCAGCGCGGGGAGGTGATGCTGCGGGCCGGCGGTTTTCCGTCGGACTCCTTCGATGTGAAACTCGGATCGCCGGACTATCTGGTCTCCGCCCGCCGGGAATGGATCATCGGGCGCCGTGATCATCTCCGACAGCGGATTTCGGCAGACTGACGGATCCACTCCCGGCTACACGCACGAGCGAGCCGGCTGCTCGGCGACGAGTTCACCCTGCGGGATCTGCGGTTGGTGCATGAGGCGATCGTGGGGGAGAAGTTGCAGCGCGACACCTTTCGGCGCGCCATGGAGCCGCACCTGGAGCCCACCGGTGAACGCGTGGCCCTCGGTCGGGGGCGTCCGGCTGAACTGTTCCGGCGCAACGCACTTCACACCTGACTTGACTTTCAAGCGGCGCTCGCCAGCGCCAACATCTCCTACTGATGGCCGTGATCAGGCCCTGATCACGGCAACCAGCGCAGCGTCGATGATCTTGTCGTCACGAGTGGCAACGGTGAGGTTGCGGCGCAGTGCCTGCGCCACGATCGCCCGATCGAATGGGTCCTTGTGTTGCCACGGGAGCCGTCCGGCGAGGATCGCGTCGGCAGACTCGATGGGCAATTCCACGGCGCTCATGCCGGCAATGATGTCCGGCCAAGCCGACAGTAACGCCTCACCATCGAGTCTCCCGATCCTGGTTTTGATGGCGATTTCCCACGCGGAAGCGGCACTGACGACGACGTGGGTTTCGGGTTTGATCAGCTCTGCCATGGCTGCGGCCTCCACTTCGGCCGGTGAGCTGGCCAGCCATAGGAGGGTGTGGGTGTCCAGAAGAACGTTCACGACTCGTCTGCGCCGTCCCATGCGTGTAGTTCGGCCTCGGGCAGCGGTTCATCAAAGTCATGGGGGATGCGCAGGGCTGGCAACTGGCCGAATGTGCGCGGAAGGGGCTGCACCGGTACCAGCCTGGCAATGGGGCGGCCATGATTCGTGATGGTCACAGATGCGCCGGTCCGTTCAACTTCGGCCAGGATGCGATTCAGCTGGTTCTTGGCTTCCGTGCTGGTCACCGTGCTTTCCATACGCCCATGGTAGATCGGAGAAGCTAATCGCGCTAGCGTAACTAGCGTAATAAGATCGGTAGGCCGAGGGCAGCAAGCGATCAGGCCTTCCGCCTCAAGTAAGACGCCCGGCCCGCAGCGCCGCCCTTGCCAACGCGGCAGCTGCAGGACCGATCCAGTTGAGGTCGGCGAGCCGCCGCGGCCGATCGCAAACGTTGACCAGCACATCGTGCGCGGTCAGCCGGTACAGCACGTCTGACGGGACGGGTTCACCGTCCTCGCGACGCCAGCCCAGCTGGGTCAACGCTTCGGCGATGCCTTTGAACCGAACGCCGCTGTCCTCCGCGCCGCCGGCCTGTGCCAGGAACAACAGCGTGGCGTGGCATTCGAACGCTTCGCCGTCAGAGGGAATCAGTCGCGATGCGAGATGGCGCCACAACACCGCCGGATCGCGCTGGGCGGCGATGCCGGCCTTGGTCATCACCAGCGAGCCTTTCAGCTTGCGCAGCAATCCCATCGCCTGCAAGGACTCCCGAAAGTTCAGCAGTGCAGGGCAATTCGCTTCACGGTTGTTCTTGCCCATCCACTCGGCCACCTGCGGCACCACCGCTGCTGCGGCGGTCACGTCAGAGGGTTTCAGATAGCCGGCCGATGTCAACGGGATGGCGTCCTTCACCGCCCGGTCCAAGAACCATTGGTGTGCGGTCAGATTGGCTCGCAGGATGTCGTCGTCGACGATGGTGGGTGCCGAACTCAACTGGGCAAGGCCCGCGACGAAGTTGACGAGCACGGGACTGTCCGGCAACCGGCTCAACAGGGCGATGAGCCGCGAATCCAGCCCGGCCAGCACTGCGGAGAAGAAGGGACCGTGCAGTGCCTCGTTGAGCCGCGCGAGTTCGAACAGTTCCGGATCAGGTAGCACCGTGGCGAGCTGCACGGCATCGGTGATCCCGCCGCAGTCCTCGGGCGGTGCGGCCCGTTCGCCGTCGATGACCACGGCGGCGGGGTAGTCGTCCATCGGAGTGAGTACCTGTTCGAGTTCCAGTGTCAGTTCCCAGAAATCGCCGTAGTCATAGACATAGCTCAGCCGGTCGCCGGGCTCACTCA